>JAUNGA010000126.1 GCA_030524765.1 Bacteroidales bacterium
TGGTTTTTTCTTGCGTTCCGAGCCGGTTCGATTATGCGGGAGTATTATAATCTGTGACTGAAATCCTTGATACTGCAAATACCAACGAAACGTCAAGCCGCGATATGCTCAAGGCGTTGCCCCGATTTGTGAAGGCTCTGCGCCGGACAGCATATAACCATGCTCTCAAAGCTCTGCTCGTCGAAATGCTGACGATGGCCCATCGACTCGATCTGCCGCTTGCGGCCTACAAGCGTGAGGCTGCCGACCTGCTGAAGCTCAACATATTGCTTGAGGCAGATCTTTACAATGAGCGCAATCGTGCTCTTGAGCAATGTCTGGCCGAGCTATTTACGTCTGCCGAACTTGTCGAGATTATCTGCAATCCGGTAATAGGACATCTACGTTGTGACCCGGTCGAATACACCAGACGATGGGAAGACATCTGTTATGATGTCGAGGAGGAACTCGACCGTAGGTTTAAAGGTGTGCAACGCCACATGGGTTTCTGCTTCAGATTCTGGCAGGAAAAAGCGGCTTTGCTGCGCGAAAAATATGACATTGCATGGCATTCGCCTGCGGTAATGAACCCGAAAGTGCGTTTTGACTGATATTATCATGGGACTATCAGAAGACTTCTGGACTGTTGTCCATAAAAACGAGGATGACCCCGAGAACGGCCGCATTGCCTACAAACTGGCATTTGATGCACCTGACGGCCCCGAACGTGACGCGTTGCTTGCCATAAGCCATCACGAAGGCATAGGTGTAAAGCCCGATTTCGAAAAAGCGTTTGATTATGCCGAGCGGGCGGCAAAACATGACGAAGGCCTCGCACTGTATCTGCTCGGAATCATGTGCGACAATGCCGAGACGCCCGATCAGGCCGAGGGAGGTCCAAGGCAAAAGTATGACCAATACGATGCCGAGACATTTATGGAACGATGCACAAAGACAGACAGTTGCTGGGCTGCACCGGCACATTTGTGGCTGGGTCACTTTTTCTATGACAGCGCCCGAGGCGGCGACCCCGATATCGCGATCGAGCATTTTGAGGCGATCGGCGATGACGACGAGGATGCCGCGGCAATACTTTCCGATCACTATTGGGATATGGCAAACCGTCTTGAATTCGAAGACCAGGGCATAAACGATAAGCTCTATCATTGGACCAAGGCTGCCGTAATCCTTAGGCCATCTGACTACTCGATGCGATACGCCACGCTGTTGGCCGAGGGTATCGGATGCAAGCAGTCGTTTCGTCTTGCCCGCAAATATTATGAAGATGCCTATTATTTCGGCCGGTGGGAAGGTGCCGAGGCAATCGCCTTGCTTTACGAAAAGCGAGCCGCCGAGACCGGCATGAACTCCGAAGAACGTGAGAAGCGTCTTCACGAAGCCGGTCTGTGGCACAAGAGTGCCGATGAATTGCGGCTCAAACAGATAGCTGAAGACCCAGACCCGGCGATAGAGGAAGACTGAAAATAATCAAAGGGCAGACCCGGCGATATGCGTGGTCTGCCCTTTGATCATGACAGATAGTATATTGTCACTTTGTCAGAGTCAGAGTGTAGTTGAGTGCACCGGCTGCCGGCTGCAGATCGTCGCCTACCATGGTGACAGTCGAGTCAGAGTCAATCATGAAGTACATTACGGGGTCATCTTTCTTGTCCGATACCAGCTTGAGGTATGTTTTGCCGCTGTTGGCACCTTCGCCATTGATGACGGTAAAATCGCCCTCACTCTTGAAAGTATCGCCATCTTTGTATCCTGCCGGATTCTTGGAGTCAGCGACGAGATAGGTCTGTATGAGATCATAGTCTCCTTTCTTGCAATAATCGTCGTCGTAGTCGATTTTCAGGGTATAGCGTATACCCTCGGTGTCGGCAGCCGGCAGGATGCCTGTATAGGTGCGTTCGACATCCTTTGAACAAGTACCGTTCTTGACGCAATTGTTGTCGGTACACTGCTCCTGACCGGTTGCCTTGGCCGTATCGGTCGTCTTATTGCCCGAGCATGCTCCGAATGCAAACAGCGACACAGCCGCCGCTGCCATAATCATTATCTTCTTCATAATCGTATATATAGTGTCAGATCATTAATGCATTATACAATTTAACACTACTGCCGCCATGTTGGTTCATAAACCGACTTAGGGCACGGTTACCCTCTCTGATGTCTGACAGTCTTGCCGTGCCTGAATTCAAGTGGAGTAAGTCCGGTCATACGTTTGAAAAAACGGCACATATACGACACATCCTCAAATTTCATTCGATCAGCTATTTCCCTGACAGGCAGCTTTGTGTCTGAGAGATAACTTTTCATATCGACAAGCAACTGCTGGTGAATCAATCCTTGCGGTGATATACCGTATGCTTTCCGGCATACCTTGCTCAGATAGTCGGGGGTGACATTCAGCAGATCGGCATAGAATCCGACCGATCTTTCAGTCAGGGCATGTCTGGCAATCAGACACCAGAACCGACAAGTTATGGCCCATGCCCTGTCTTTCTTCTTCAGATTGATTTCATCGGTATGTCTGTTCAGTTCAACATTTATCGCGACGAACAGATTGTACACAATGTTGTTTTCCAAGATTTTACGCTCAACGTCATCGACATTGTCAAAAATCCACTCAATCTGGTTTATCCAT
>JAUNGA010000041.1:0-11549 GCA_030524765.1 Bacteroidales bacterium
TCACCCGAAGACGCCGTGCCCCCGGTAGCTCTCACATTCTATGCATTCCGCGTGATGGTGATCATCGGCGGCTATCTGCTGATGCTCTTCCTCGGCGGAATATGTTTAGCACAGTGGAAAACGAAATGGCTCGAGAAGCCATGGCTCCATTGGGTGGGAATCATTTCGATACCTCTGGTATGGATCTGCAGCCAGGCCGGCTGGATCGTAGCCGAGGTAGGCCGTCAGCCGTGGGTGATACAGGATCTGATGCCCACCGGCGCCGCCATTTCTGACGTCACCACCGGGTCGGTGCAGACCACATTCTGGATCTTTGCCTGCCTGTTCACACTGCTGCTCGTAGCCGAGATCAGCATCATGCTGCGCTACATAGGCCGTAGTACCAAAACCGATATCGAACAACATAATTAATGCGTCATGACAGAACTTCAATTACTGCAAGCATACTGGTGGCTGCTCATCTCGGTTTTGGGCGCCGCATTGGTCTTCATGCTATTCGTGCTGGGCGGACAATCTATGCTGCCCTGTGGCTGGAGCAATGAGAACCGTCAACTGATGGTCAACTCACTCGGCCGTAAATGGGAGCTGACATTTACATCGCTGGTGGTATTCGGCGGAGCATTCTTCGCCTCATTCCCGCTATTTTACTCTACCAGTTTCGGCGGTGCCTACTGGTTGTGGATGACAATTCTCTTCAGTTTCGTTCTGCAGGCTGTCAGCTATGAGTTCCGTCGCAAGCGAGGCAACCTCTACGGTACACGCACCTACGATACATTCCTGCTTATCAATGGCGTGGTAGGCTGTGTGTTGCTCGGCGTGGCCGTTGGAATGATGTTCTTTGGCGGCGACTTTGAGATCGTGCGGACCAATCTGCTCGACGCCTCTTCGCCCGTCATCTCACGTTGGGCGCCGACACGCGGCCTTGAGGCGATGGCTTCGTGGCAGTGTCTGCTGCTGGGTGTGGCCGTATTTTTCCTGGCCCGTACTCAGGCAGCTCTTTATTTTATCAACAACATCCGCACCGATGATCAGACTTTCAATGCAAAAATACGCCGCGCGGTTTTGGCCAACGGACTGGTTTTCGCCGTATTGTTTGTCGCCTGGGTCATTGTACTATTTCTTACTCCCGGCATGCGCGCCGAAGCCGACGGCACTGTGGTGAGCGTCGACAACCTCTATCTGCACAACATGCTCGACATGTGGTGGTGGGCTGTCTCATTCGTGCTCGGCGTCGTGCTTGTGCTCTGGGGCATCTTCTCTACCGTGCTGTCTAAGACGAGCCGTAGCGGCATATGGTTCAGCGGTATCGGCATCATACTTGTAGTCGTGGCACTGTTTGCAGTGGCCGGCTATAATTCGACATGCTACCTACCCTCGGTCAGCCATCCGCAAAGTTCGCTCACACTGGCCAACTCGTCGTCATCACTCTTCACGCTCAAGACTATGAGTTGGGTCAGTATTCTCGTACCCTTTGTGCTTGCCTATATCTGGTATGTATGGCGTAAGATGAATGCCGGCGGACTCTCTGCTGCCGATGTCGAGGGCAACGGTCACCAATATTAATAATGTGCGATGTCTGACCTCTACCGTACAATCGAGTCTCCATCCGAAGCCGTCTTCACCGAGAAGCGCAGCAAGTTTCTTGCCTATGCGTATCCCGTGAAGACGGCCGACGATGCCAAAGAGATAGTGGCCGGTCTCGCAAAGAAATATTATGATGCACGCCACGTCTGCTGGGCTTATATGCTCGGAGCCGACCGCACCGAGTTTCGCGCCAACGACAACGGCGAACCGTCGGGTACGGCCGGCAAGCCCATTCTCGGCCAGATCAATTCGCTCGAACTGACCGATGTGCTTGTGGCCGTGGTACGCTATTTCGGCGGCATCAAGCTCGGTACTCCGGGCCTGATCGCAGCATATCGTCAGGCATCGCGCGACGCCCTCGACACCGCCGTGATTGTCGAGCGTCATGTTACGGCCGACATTAAGTTTACATACCCCTACGCAGTAATAAACGACGTAATGAAGGTCGGCCGTGCCGAGGGTATCGAGATAATCGAATCTGTCTTTGACAATGCCTGTTCGATGCATCTGCGTATTGAGCTCGACCGTCTGCCGACAGTGCGGGCAAAGCTCAACGATATCGACGGTCTGACATTTGATGAATAAACCAATCAAATTCAAATAGATGAATTATTTAGCTAAAACATTATCAATGAGTGCAACAGCACTGCTGATGGCGACAGCCGCAACAAATGCCGCCGCTGCCGATACCCCACTGATCGAGCGCCCCGACTTTCACAGCGCCACAGGCATCTTCGACATCGACGCTCTCGAGGCCCTCGGCCGAGTGAGCGAGCCTCGTGTGTCGCCCGACGGTAAAAAAGTACTTTACGGCATATCGTATGAGAGCCTCGAGCAAAACACATCAAACCGCGAACTGTGGGTGATGAATATCGACGGTTCGGCCCAGACCCGTCTCACCGCCACACCCAAAAGCGAGAACAATGCCGTGTGGATCGACAATGGCACCCGCATCGCATTCCTCTATGCCGGTGACAAGGGCACACCTCAAGTGTGGGTGATGAATGCCGACGGCTCTGACCGCCGTCAGATCAGCGATCTCGACGGAGGTGTGGCAGGATTCCTTTTCTCGCCCAACTACAAAAGGATAGTGATGATAGGCAACGTCAAATATTCGCGCAACGCAGCCGACATTTATCCCGACCTGCCCAAGGCTACAGGCCGTGTGATCGATGATCTCATGTACAAGCACTGGGACGAATGGGTGACCGAAATCCCCCACCCCTTTGTAGGCGAATTTGACGGCAACGCCATCGTAGGCGTGCACGATATCATGATCGACGAGCCATACGAATCGCCCATGAAACCTTTCGGCGGCATCGAATCGTTTGCCTGGACCGCCGACAGCAATGGTCTGGTCTATACCTCGCGCAAAAAGACAGGTCTCGAATATGCTGTCTCGACCAACTCTGATCTCTATCTCTATGATCTCAACACCGGCACGACCCGCAATCTCACCGAGGGTATGATGGGTTACGACACCTGCCCGGCCTTCTCTCCCGACGGCCGCTACATGGCCTGGCTGAGCATGGAGCGCGACGGATATGAGGCCGACAAAAACCGTCTGTTTGTCATGGACATGCAGTCAGGTGAGAAGACCGATCTCACCGATGCATGGGACTATACTATCGAGGAATTTGCCTGGAATCCCGACGGCAAGACAATCTGGTTTATAGCCTATCACCAGGGCGTAGCCCCTGTTTTTGAGATCGATGTCAAATCCCACGCAGTGACCACTGTGGCCGAGGATGTCGCCGACTATACATCGCTCTCTACAGCCGGCCAGCTCGGCGTTGTGACCATGAGACACTCGATGCTGCGCCCCAACGAGATATTCTCGATTACAAAAGCCAAGAAAAAGGGCCGTCCGGCCGAAGTGCGCCAACTCACCGACGTCAACGGATATATCTTTGAACAGCTCACCATGCCTACTGTCGAGAAGCGCATGGTACCCACGACCGATGGCAAAGAGATGCTCACATGGGTGATATATCCTCCGAAATTCAATCCTGCCGAGAAATATCCTTCGATCCTCTATTGCCAGGGTGGCCCCCAGTCAGCCGTAAGTCAGTTCTGGAGCTACCGCTGGAACTTTGCGATCATGGCCTCTAACGGCTATATCATGATCGCGCCCAACCGTCGCGGTGTGCCCGGCTTCGGCACCGAGTGGGAAGAGCAGATTTCAAAAGACTATCCCGGCCAGAACATGCGCGACTATCTCAGCGCAGTCGATTATATGAAACAAGAGAGCTATATCGATCCTGACCGTATCGGCGCCACAGGCGCAAGCTATGGCGGATTCTCTGTATATTGGCTTGCCGGCAACCACGATGGTCGTTTTGCAGCACTTCTTGCCCACGCCGGCATCTTCAACACCGAGGCCCAGTATCTCGAGACCGAGGAGATGTGGTTTGCCAACTGGGATATGGGTGGTGCATTCTGGGACAAAGACAATGCAGCCGCACAACGCACATTCGCGGCTTCGCCCCACCGTTTTGTCGACCGTTGGACAACCCCCATCATGATCTCGCACGGCGAACTCGACTACCGTATTCTTGCCTCACAAGGCATGGCCGCATTCAATGCGGCCCGCATGCGCGGAATTCCTGCCGAAATGGTAATCTATCCCGACGAGAACCACTGGATTCTCAAACCGCAGAACGCCGTCATGTGGCAGCGTCTCTTCTTCCGCTGGTTTGACAAATGGCTAAAGAAATAACCTGCTGACTTTGCACGTCATAACGGCCACCGCGATCAACGGTGGCCGTATTTTTTTATCACAGACGGTAAATTGTGTAATTAATTCAGTATTTTCTTTAAGAGAAAATATGACAATTGTTCGTATATTTGCACTTGAATAACCAATCAATCATTTCAGTCTCTATGCAATACAGACGCCTGGGACGCACCGGCATCGACGTCAGCGTGATTGCCCTCGGCTGCGAGGGATTCATGCACAAACCCACCCGAGAGGTCAAAGCCGACTTTGACTTCGCAATTGATCATGGCATCAATTTCATCGACATTTATTCGCCCAATCCCGAGCTGAGGACCAATTTCGGTCTCGCTCTCGACGGACGTCGCGACAAATTTGTGCTGCAAGGGCATTTATGTACCGTCTGGGAAAACGGACAATATCTGCGCACACGCAACGAGGCCAGGATCATCCCGGCATTTGAGGATCAGCTGCGTGAATTGCGCACCGATCATATAGATATAGGCATGATTCACTATGTCGACGCGGTCGATGACTTCCACCGCGTATTTGACGGACCTGTCATCGACATCGCCCGTCGACTTAAAGACGAGGGTAAGATATTGCATCTGGGCATGAGCAGCCATAACCCAGTGGTTGCACGCATGGCCGTCGAATCAGGTCTTATCGACGTCATTATGTTCTCGATAAATCCGGCTTATGACCTGTTGCCTCCGTCTGAAGATGTCGACGAACTATTCGAAAGATCAACCTTCGAACATGCACGCCACAATATCGACCCGGAGCGTGAGAGTCTTTACGAATTATGCGAACGCGAAGGCGTGGCAATCGACGTAATGAAGGTCTACGCAGGCGGCAACTTGCTCAATGCGGCAGACTCGCCGTTTGGCAAGGCTATGACTGCGGTACAGACCATTGACTATGCACTGTCGCGGCCTGCTGTCGCCGCCGTGATATTGGGTTGCAAGAATCGCGACGAGATAGCCGAGGCTCTGCACTGGTGCGACGCATCGGCCGACGAACGCGACTATTCATCGGTAATCACTTCGGCAGAGCGTTTTACCTGGCAGGGGCATTGCATGTATTGTGGCCACTGCGCACCATGCACTGCCGGCATCGACATCGCTATGGTCAACAAACTTTACAATCTCACATTGACACAGGGTATGATTCCCGAGACAGTGCGCGAACACTATCACACTCTGGCACACCATGCATCCGAGTGTGTCGGGTGCCACGCATGCGAGCGCCGGTGCCCGTTTGGCGTTGAAATCGTCGACAGTATGCACCGCGCCGCTGAAAAATTCGGATATTAACGATATAACAGATAAATAATATGCAAACTACAGTAAAACTCCACAATCCCGGATATGACCGACCTGTCACTTATGTGATGGCGGCGCTATTCGTCATCGGCAACATCGTTCTGCCCCAGCTGGCCCATTTGGTTCCCCAAGGTGGTGTGACATGGCTGCCCATCTACTTCTTCACATTGGTGGGCGCCTATAAATATGGCTGGCGCACAGGCCTGCTCACGGCTGTCATCTCGCCGGTAGTCAACTCGGTATTCTTCGGTATGCCCGCCGAGGCCGCATTGCCCGCAATCATACTCAAATCGATATTGCTTGCTCTCGCGGCAGGCTATGCCGCCAGCCGCTATGGCCGCGCCACTCTCGGTCTGCTCATCGCCGTCGTACTCTCTTACCAGATTATCGGCACAGCAGGCGAGTGGATCATGAATGGCAATTTCCATGCAGCCGCTCAAGACTTCCGTATCGGCATTCCTGGCATGCTGTTGCAGATCGTCGGTGGATGGTTTGTCATCAACAAAGTCAGGATCTGACAATCAAAAGCGATAATATGTGACAGACCGTCGGCGATAGTGCCGGCGGTCTGCCTGTTTTATATATCAATATTAATTTTATTTATTGGCTCTATACTGTGGCAGAATAGGTACAGGATATTTTGAGAACAGGGTCTGCACAGCCTCGGCTATGCCTGACAGGTCGCGGAACTGGGTGTTGCCGTTTTCGAGAATTGTGGCAACCGACGCCGAGAACAACGGCAGTTTCTCTTGTATGTTTATCATATCCATCGTCAGAACACCCTCTTTATAGATACCCGTGATAACTTTGGCATTGGCATAATAGTTTTGCCAATAAAGGCTGCGGGGATACATGAAGTAGGGATAATAGCCGTTATAATACGGTCCGGAGTAAGGGAAATAGCCGGGTGGCAGTGCAGGCTCGGTCTCAATCTCGCGGTGGACAGTCAGACCGATGTTTACCAACAGGGGTGAATTGGGATCTTCGGTATATCCGCGCATAATCATCTGCTCGCGTATAGCAGCGGCAATATTATAATATGTAACCATCTGCATGCCCGGAGGCAGATGCCCGTCGTTTGGGGTGACGATATGGAATGTGTGGTAAGATGCCAGATCGGCATCGTTGTAGGTTTCACTGTTGACAAGTGCAAATGGGCTGCAACCTGTGGCAAACAGAATGATTGCGGCGAAGGCTGAATAGAGGAGTTTTTTCATAACAGTGAGTCGTTTATGGTTGAATTGTCTTTGTTGAATAAACGATTAGTGCCCCCTCATTGTTTATTTAACTAAAAATAACCAACTGTCTATGGCTATATATGATTATAATCCTTATTTTTGCCGTGGCATTGTCACAATGACCGCCACCTTACCCCAAATGGAAGACATCACAGAATACTTTATCAGCATTTTAAACCAGACACACAGCATCGACATCGCCGAGGCAGAATTCAAGCGAGCGATCGCCGACGATGACGAGTTGCACGCCCTCTACCGCCAGTGGTGTCACGAAGTCGGCAGCTCAGAGAAAAGTGGATTCATAGACTTCTGCGAGGAATATATCGACGGGCGGAACGAGGTCTGGGACAGTTTGAATGACTATGACGAATAATTCTCATCGCCCGGTCAGATTGCCTGCCGAGTGGGAACCTCAGGGGGCCGTGCTGATCGCCTGGCCTCACAATGGCACAGACTGGGCCTATATGTTGCCCGAAGTCGAGAAATGTTATATCGAGATGACAGGCGCCATATCGCGCCATGCGACGGTCATAATTGCCGCGCCCGATACAAGCCGTGCCCGAATGTTGCTCGACGGCAAGACAGGACCAAACCCGGTATTGTTTTTCGACACGCCCACCAATGATACCTGGACGCGCGACTACGGCGTCATAACCACTATCGACAGCAAAGGGCATCCTGTGCTCAACGACTTCGGGTTCAATGCCTGGGGCGGTAAATTCGAGTCGGCTCTCGACAACGGCGTCACCGGACGAATGGTGACCGCCGGGCTGCTGCGTGGCAAATATATAGATCACAACAATTTCATTCTCGAAGGCGGATCAATCGAGAGCGACGGTCAAGGGACTCTGATGGTCACAGATGAGTGCCTGCTAACCCCCACACGCAATCCGTCTATGAGCCGCGCCGACATCGAGGCCTACCTCAAAAAATCTCTCGGCGTCGACCATATCCTATGGATAGCGCACGGCGGTATCATAGGAGACGACACCGACGGCCACATTGACACTCTTGCGCGTTTTGCCCCCGATGATGTCATTGTAGTAGCAGGCCGACATACCGACCCCGATATTGACGATCCTGACCAGCAGCACATGCTCGAAGAAATGCTTGCCGATGTCAAGGCCTTGCGCACAGCCGACGGTCGGCCATATACTATCATCGAGCTGCCGATGCCCGATCCGATATACGATGAGGACGGATCGCGGCTACCTGCTACTTATGCCAATTATCTCATTCTCAACAATACGATAATCATGCCTACCTACGGCCAGCCCCGCAACGACGCACTTGCCGCGGGTATGATGCTCATTGCCTATCCCGGCTATGAAATCGAGAGAGTTGACTGCCGTGCCCTGATACGGCAGCACGGATCGTTGCACTGCGCCACCATGCAGTTGCCTCATCAAGTTTTACCTATCTGAATAAAAACCGCACATGACTGACATACTCAAAGTTGGGATCATACAGCAACACAATATCCCTGACCGGGCCGACAACACCCGTCGCATCGCCGAGAAAGCCGCTTTGCTCGCAGCCGACGGCGCCCGACTCATTGTAAACCAGGAGCTGCACGACGGCCTCTATTTCTGCCAGAACGAATCTGTCGATACATTTGACCAGGCTGTCGGTCTGCCGTCTGAGACCACCGAATTTTATGCTTCGCTCGCCCGCAGCCTCGGAGTGGTGATCGTCACCTCTCTCTTTGAGCGTCGTGCTCCGGGCCTTTACCACAACACGGCTGTAGTATTCGAGTGCGACGGAACTATTGCGGGGCGATACCGTAAAATGCATATACCTGATGACCCCGCATATTACGAGAAATTCTACTTTACGCCCGGCGATCTCGGTTTTCATCCGATACAGACCTCGGTCGGGCGTCTTGGCGTACTCGTATGCTGGGATCAATGGTATCCGGAGGCCGCACGACTGATGGCTCTGGCCGGCGCCGATATGCTCATATACCCGACTGCCATCGGATGGGAGAGCACTGATACAGCCGACGAAAAAGAGCGTCAACTCGAGGCGTGGGTGACCGTGCAGCGCGGACACGCCGTAGCCAACGGACTGCCTGTGATATCAGTCAACCGTGTAGGATACGAGCCCGACCCGTCCGGCGCTACGGGTGGCATTACATTCTGGGGTGACAGTTTTGTAGCCGGCCCGCAAGGCGAATTCATCTATCGCGCACCAACAGATGCCGAAGCCACCGCAGTGATCGACATAGATCTGCGCCGATCTGAGCAAGTGCGCCGCTGGTGGCCATTCCTGCGCGATCGTCGCATCGACGCCTATGGCGATCTGACCCGTCGCTTCCGCGACTGAATCTGTCTTTATATCACAAAATCATCATCACGGTTGACTACATGCATGTAATCAGTCGTGATGATATGGTTCGCCGCGCAAAATGGTCATTGCGCGATATATCTGCTCTACTGCAAGCACCCGGGCCATCTCATGGGTGAACGTCATACGCGAGAGCCCCAACATGCGGTCGGCCCTATCATAGACAGCTTGCGAAAAACCATACGGACCGCCTATCACAAAGACCAGATTGCGGCTAAGCGTCGAGGCCTTCTTGTCAATAAAAACTGCAAATTCACGCGATGTCATCTCTTTGCCTCGTTCGTCAAGCAACATAACAAAATCGCCCGACGCGATACGCGAGAGTATGGCCTCGCCCTCGCGCTGTTTCTGCAAGTCTGCCGTTAGGTTGCGTCCGGCTTTGATATCCGGAATGACCGTAATCTCAAAAGGCATATAGTGGGGTATGCGGGCCGCATAACGTGACAATAGCTCGCGCAAGGGCATTTCGCGCATCTCACCCACACAAATGACATTAATCTTCATCGGAGATTCGAAAATTTCAGTTAAATTTGCACAAAAATAACAAGAAAATTCTGAAAGTCATGAAAACTCCCGATGAATTAATCGACGATCTGCTCACACTGTCATTTGCCGAAGACGTAGGCGACGGCGATGCGACCACTCTCAGCACTATACCTGCCGACGCTATGGGCCGTCAGCACCTTCTTGTCAAAGAAGACGGCATAATCGCCGGTGTCGACATCGCACGCAAGGTTTTTGAAAAATTTGATCCGACCCTCAAAATGACCGTCATGATTCCAGACGGCACCCCCGTCAAGAAAGGCGACATAGCATTTGTGGTCGAAGGTCCTGTACGCTCGCTTCTGCAGACCGAGCGCACAATGCTCAATATAATGCAGCGAATGAGTGGCATCGCCACAACGACTGCACGATATCAGGCTCGTCTCAATGGTCTTAAAGCCAAGGTACTCGACACTCGCAAGACCACTCCGGGAATGCGCCTGCTCGAAAAACAGGCCGTCAAACTCGGCGGAGGCGCCAATCACCGTATCGGCCTCTTTGACATGATTCTCATCAAAGACAATCATGTAGACTTCGCCGGTGGCATCACCAAGGCTGTGCAACGTGCCAAGGAGTGGTGCCGCGAGCAGAACAAAGATCTCAAGATCGAAGTCGAGGTGCGCAATACCGACGAGATTCTCGAGGCTCTATCCGCTGGGGTCGACCGTATCATGCTCGACAACTACACACCCGAGCGTACTGCCGAGGCTGTAAAACTGATACGTGAGAAAAATCCGGCAGTCGAGATAGAATCGTCGGGAGGCATAACGCTCGACACTCTGCGCGCCTATGGAGAAGCCGGAGTCGATTTCATCTCGGTCGGGGCCCTCACCCACTCGGTAAAAGGTCTCGACATGAGCTTCAAGGCCGAAAAATAACCGTAAATCTATATTTTCATAACCATGAAAAACTATCTTCTTGCAATCTGTCTCTTGGCCGCGCCGTCATCTATGTGCGCCCAAGAGGCTCTTGGCTACCGGCCCGAAGTCTCATCGCCGGTCATCAACACCGACGGCACAGTGACATTCAATCTCGATGCGCCGGAGGCTAAGGCCGTAAACGTAGCCGGGCCATGGCACAACGGACCTGTGGCTATGCAACGTTCGGCAGACGGTAAATGGTCTCTGACAACCGACACACTGCCATCTGACCTGTATTGCTACTACTATGAAGTCGACGGTGTGCGCACACTCGATCCCGTCAACCCGTTTGTCATGCGCGACATCGCCTCGCTGACCAATATTATGGTAGTGCCCGGCATACATGGCGACATGATGGTGGCTCAGGACGTTCCTCACGGCAATGTGTCGAAAGTATGGTACGAATCACCTACACTCGGCACCACACGCCGCATGACAGTCTACACGCCGGCAGGTTATGATCCGCAGGGTGACAAGCGCTATCCTGTACTCTATCTGCTGCACGGAATGGGTGGTGACGAGGATGCATGGAGCGAGCTCGGACGAGCTCCGGTTATACTCGACAACCTGATTGCCTCGGGCAAAGCCGAACCCATGATCGTGGTAATGCCTAACGGCAATGCCCGACAGGTCGCAGCCCCGGGCGCAGGACCCGACAGTCTCGGCAAGCCCAATATGATGAACTCGGTATCGCCGGCCGGAGCAATCGAAAACTCATTTCCCGACATAGTGAATTTCGTTGACAGCCGATACCGCACCATACCCGACAAAGCGCATCGCGCGATAGCCGGACTGTCGATGGGTGGCGGACACTCATGGGCCGTATCACGCAAATATCCCGATATGTTTGACTATGTAGGACTCTTCTCTGCGGCCG
>JAUNGA010000041.1:11559-19720 GCA_030524765.1 Bacteroidales bacterium
CGGCGTAAGTCCCGACGCCCCCGAGGCCGACTTTGTCGAGGCATCAGCACGTCAGTTTGCCGACGCTCCCGTCCTCTATTGGATAGCCATCGGCCGTGAGGACTTTCTATATGATCTCAACGCAATGTATCGCAAGTTTCTTGATAATCAAGGCTGGAAATACATATACCACGAGACACCCGGAGGCCATACCTGGAAAAACTGGCGAGATTATCTGATCGAGTTCACCCCGATGCTTTTCAAGTGAACCACACACCGTCCGGGCTTGTTTTCATATCAGTATATCAAAAACTGCTGAAACGATATGAAAACTGCTATTTTCTATGGCTCGACAACCGGTACGACCGCTGCTGTCGCCAAACGCATAGCCCGGGCTGCCGGTGTGGCTGACAGCGACATTTTTGACGTTGCCAAGGCCGATCCTGCCAAACTCGGTGAATACGATCTGCTCATACTCGGCACCCCCACCTGGGGTTCGGGCGAGTTGCAAGACGATTGGTATGATTTTGTAGCCGGCGCCGAGGCTCTCGACATGACCGGCAAAAAAATCGCACTGTTTGGTTGTGGCGACGAGACGATGAGTGGCACATTCTGCAGTGCCGTCGGCGAACTTTACGACCGAATGGTCAAAACAGGTGCGAAATTTGTCGGATCGTTCACGGCCGCACCCTATGACTACAATAGTTCAGACGCCGTCAGAGGCAACGACAACATTGCCGTAGGTCTGCTGCTTGACGAGGTCAACCACCCCGAACTGACAGACGCCCGCATCGCCGAGTGGGTCAAGACAATCAAGTGAGATCATCAACAAAATAGGCGCGCTTGCCGGAATCGACAAGCGCGCCTATTTTATTGATCCTTACGATTGATTATTTGTCGCCGAAGAAACGTTTGTAGAGACCGGCAAAACCCTGGCCGTGACGGGCCTCGTCTTTTGCCATCTCGTGTACGGTATCATGAATAGCATCGAGATTGAGTTCTTTGGCACGACGTGCGATGCGCATCTTGTCTTCGTTTGCACCGGCTTCGGCCATCATACGTTTCATGAGGTTGGTCTTGGTATCCCACACACACTCGCCGAGGAGCTCGGCAAACTTTGATGCGTGCTCGGCTTCCTCAAAGGCATAGCGTTTGAAAGCCTCGGCGATTTCGGGGTAACCCTCGCGGTCGGCCTGACGCGACATTGCAAGATACATGCCCACCTCGCCGCACTCGCCGTTGAAGTGAGCGGTCAGGTCATCGATCATCTGCTGATCGCAGCCTTTGGCCACGCCGATCTCATGCTCTGTGACAAATTTGAGGGCATCCTCTTCTTTAACTTCTTTGAACTTGTCGGCGCCAACACCGCATACCGGGCACTTCTCAGGTGCTTCGTCGCCTTCGTGCACATATCCGCAGACAGTGCAGATAAATTTCTTTTTCATAACAGGAAAATTGTTGTGTTTTATGATTGTTTTACTATTTGGCGCAAATATTTGGTTTACGACACTGCAAAGTTAGCATATTTTCGAACTTAAAAAAATACTTTTTTGTTATCTTTGCATAAATAAAAATCGAAACTGACATGAAACGCTGGACAGTAGCTCTCATTATCGTTGTGTCGATACTGGCGATTGCGGGGATCACGATAATGTCGGCCCGCTTTGATTCAGAGGTAGCCGTGAGAGTATTCATACCCAAAGGGGCGACCAAAAGCAGTGTGCGCGACTCGTTGAGACTACGTCTCGGCGAAAGTTATGGTGCGATGGTGTACCGACTTTGGAGTGTCGCAGCCGGTGACCCGGCAGCCGCTCACGGTTCATATCTGGTCGAACCAGGCACAAGCGCTCTTGAGACGGCCCACAAGATCAAAGAAGGCCGAGAGTCGCCTGTCAAGGTGACGCTCAACAACATGCGTACCCTTGACGATCTGACCAAACGTCTCGGCTCGAAGATCGAGGCGACACCGGCCGATTTCAAGGCTGCCCTCAACAAGGTACTCAAAAAAGACAACAGATTCAGCAAACCCGAAGAGTTTGCAGCGGCATTCCTGCCGGATACATATGAGTTTTATTGGACTGATGATCCCGAGCATGTGATCACCCGGCTGGTCGATGAGCAGAAATCTTTCTGGAACGAAGAACGTATGCTCAAGGCCAAGAAACTCGGTCTGACCCCTGTCGAGGTAGCCACGATCGCATCGATAGTCGAAGCCGAATCAAACAAAAAAGACGAGCACTCGACCATCGCCAGACTCTATATGAACCGTCTTGAGAAAGGCATGAAACTGCAGTCAGACCCGACAGTAGTATTCGCCACGGGAAACTTCAAGATCAGGCGTGTCACCGGCAAACACCTCAAGACTGATTCGCCCTACAATACCTACAAGAATAACGGACTGCCGCCCGGGCCGATACGCATACCGCAGAAATCAACCATAGATGCCGTGCTCAACGCACCTGAGCATGACTACATATACATGTGCGCCAAAGAGGATTTTTCCGGACGGCACAATTTTGCGGTAGACTATGCGCAGCATAAACGCAATGCCGCACGCTATCAGGCAAGACTCAACAAACGAGGAATCAGATAAAATAACCGAAATATAGCCGGTCTGCCAGCACGGCAGGCCGGCTTCTCAAATTACCTAAAAAATTACCATGAAAAGACTATTGCTGCTGTTGTGCTCTATTGTCGCGATGGCCGGCATAAGAGCCGAAAGCCCCTATGTAACTGAATTTGATATTCCCTACTCCATCAAAAACGACGAATATTCGCAAGAGCGTCTCAAACTCGATATACACCACCATATCGACGCCGACAGCCTGCCTGTGATTGTATGGTTCCACGGCGGAGGTCTGACCGGCGGCAACAAACATGTGCCCGGTGAACTGATGGACGCAGGATATGTGGTGGTAGCGCCCAATTACCGACTGATACCTGAGGTCGGTGTCAACGAATGCATCGACGATGCGGCCGAAGCCGTTGCCTGGACATTTAACAATATTGCAAGATATGGCGGTGATCCGACAAAAATATTTGTGGCAGGCCACTCAGCCGGCGGATTTCTGACAAGTATGATCGGTCTTGACAAGAAACGTCTGGCAAAATACGATATTGACGCCGACAGCATCGCGGCTCTCGTCCCCTACAGCGGACAGGTCATCACCCATTTTGCAGACCGACAGATACGTGGAATATCTGAATTGACACCTTTTGTCGACGAGAATGCCCCACTCTACTATGTGCGCAAAGACGCACCGCCATATATAATTGTTACAGGCGACGCCGAGCTCGAACTATTTGGCCGTTATGAAGAAAATCTGTATATGTGGCGTATGATGAAGCTTACAGGTCATCCCGACGTGAGCATATACAAACTCGACGGTTATGACCACGGGGCAATGGCAGGACCGGCACATCACATACTCAAGCACACTATATCAAGGATCCTATCAGAATAGGGAACCTGGGCTTTATAGCAACCGAAGCGATAATGCCCCCTTTATTTCCCTGCTGATTCTACTGAATGTGATTTTTCAGCAGATCTTTCATCGGCCGTGCTGAATGCGAAACATCCGCGTCGTACAAAGGTAAGTATCGTAAAGCAGATGAGAAGTACGAAACACAGTATGAATGCGAAGCCTGTAACATTCTCGGCTTTGAAGATATTACGGAACAGATCTATGATAAATGGAGAAAGGACGATGGCAAGATAATTGGCCGAAAGGACAAGCGAAAGTGCCAGAGTGGCCTTATTCTCTGACTTGACCGTAACGCTTGCCTTGTCGTAGAGAATCGGCTGGCATATGCCATAACCCAGTCCGGCAAGAGAAGCGCCTATACATAATGTCCAGCTATCGGGATAAAAAGCAAATAGACCGATTCCTATGGTCATACAAAGAGCTGAGAATACGAAGCAGTTGTTTCCAAGATGTCTGACAAACCATGGCAGAATGTATCCGGGCAGGAATATGAACAGGAAATATAGGGCCGTTATCGTACCGGTCAGCGCATCGCTCCATCCTTTTTTCTCTATGAGATAAGGGCAATAGTATGATATACATATGGTAGCGAATGTGATAAAGAAATACACACCGACAAGCGACAGAATCCGTCCTACATAGAATCCGTCCTTGACAAATGCTTTCTGTGGCGCAGAGAATTCTTTTTTAGTAATTGAGCCGTCATCATGGCCACCACAAGGAGTCTTGTCATCGCAAGTGGCGTCGGGCATGTCGGTCAGCTCACGCTCATTGTCAGATATGCCCTTAAGCCAGAACGACAACACCATAGGTACGACACCGATCAGATACACAGCGAACGGCATATGCCAGTTATGTCCCATACATAGCCAGCTGACAGCGAATGTGGCCAGCATGACGATTGTGTTCGATAGACCGGACTGCAGACCCATTACCCTCAGTCTGTACGACCCGCAGAATGTATCGGCGATCAGACCGGTTGAAAAAGGTATGAGCAATCCTGTGCCGCATCCGAGCAGACAACTGATTATAATCAGTTGCCCCATAGTGCGGGCAAACATGTAGGCTACAGCACTTGCACAGAATATTATCAGAGAGACAACGACAATACGTATGCGGTGTCTGGCGAGCGACAGCTTACCTGACAGAAGCACAAACGGGATGATAAGAAGATTGGGCAATACGGTGAGCAATTGATCCTCAAGCTGAGTCGTGTCCGGAAAGATCTTATGTAATGTCCCGAGCATCGGTGTAATAGCTAACCCGGGAAGATTTACAATCAGAGATAATGACATTATGGCGCAGAACGTCATAAACGAAATAGGTTTTCTACCGGTAGCTATCATAATATGAAACGCATTAAGATGGAATACGTGAGTATAAAAAGTTTATGAAGGGTGAAAGCTCATGATCTTTCACCCTTCATTATAGATGGAAATCAATTGTCTTTCATCGTGGAAGTATCAGTTTTGTTGACAGATTTCGCATGCTCAAGCAAAGCCTGTGCATGATCAGGAACCGCGTCAGCGTTCTCTGACGCAAAAGTTTCGGCAGCCTTCTGCCGCAGAGCGGCAGCCTGAGGCGAGTTGTCCCAATGGAAAGGTACAAAATCGGTTCCCAGCGAATTCCATGATGCTTTCTTGAACTTCAGAATAATAAACGGTAGGCCGACAAAGATCAGAGTTCCTGCGATTAAGACGGTAAACCATACAGCGTTTGATCCCATACTGATCTGGTTTGGCGGGAAGAAGCTGAAAATAAACGCAGTCAGAGAGCCGATGAATCCGACACCTGAGATAAGCCACATCATACCATTGCCTTTTTTGCCAAGCCTGAAGGGACGCGGGGCGTTTTTCATGCTATAGCGCAGACGGATGGCAGCCGCAAACATCAGCAGGTAAGCGATCAGATAGAGTATGCACGTCAGCTGTGACAGGATCTGATAGAAACTTTCAACTGACGGCATCAGCACCATCAGGAACGAAAGGATCGTAACGGCCGCACCCTGTACGTAAAGGATATTTTTCTGTACGCCGTTCTTGTTGGTTTTCTGGAAGAATTTGGGGAGATATCCGGCCTGACCTACAGCGAACACACCTTTAGACGGACCAGCTACCCATGTAAGGACACCTGCCAGAACTCCGAATGCCAAAGCGATG
The DNA here is from genome assembly GCA_030524765.1 of Bacteroidales bacterium. Taxonomy (GTDB): domain Bacteria; phylum Bacteroidota; class Bacteroidia; order Bacteroidales; family Muribaculaceae; genus CAG-873. Next base: position 17,183 of record JAUNGA010000041.1, read on the forward strand.
GCAATGATAGGCGACAGCCATTTGATATGAAGTACGCTGAAATAGTTGTCAAAACCTACAAGAAGGCTCTGTACGAGGTTGATATCTTTGGCTGGGATAATGACTCCGAGAGCGAATGTACCAAGTACAAAAATCGCCACAGTAGCCATTGCGCCTATTATAACAGCCTTTGGATAGTTGACAGTAGGATTCTTGATCTCACGTACATGCACACCGCTCATTTCCATACCTGCATAGAACAGGAAAATAGAGACGGCAAGAACAACATTGTTGAAGTTAGAGAAGTCGGGTATAAAGCTTCCGTGCCAGTCCATCTGCGACTGACCGCCGTTGATAAGATACACAGCGCCACAGACTACAAGCAGTATCGCCGGAATTATAGTTCCGACAAGGCCACCTATTTTTGACACTTTTCCAACCCATCCCATACCTTTGAGCGATATGATAGTCGCGATCCAGTATATGGCGAGGACAACAATGATAGTATAATATTTGTTAGCCGCCAGCTGGGTGTCGTAGACATGGTCCATGCCTATAAAAGCCAACGAGACGGCACCGAAGGTAAGCACAGTGGGATACCATATCGTGCTTTCAATCCACTGAAGCCAGATGCCCAGAAATCCCGGTTTGTCGCCGAAAGCCTCTCCGACCCAGCGGAACATACCGCCCTGCTGATAAGGGAACATGGCGGCCAGCTCGGCTGCCACCAATGATACGGGAATCAGGAAAATCAGGGCAGCCAGAATGTAATAGAACGCTGAGCTGACACCATACTCAGCTTCCGCAGGGAGTCCGCGTAGCGAGACTACTGCGACGATATTCATGATCACGAGGGTGAATACCCCCATTTTTGCGGCCTGCTTCACGGTCGCTTTATTCTGTCCGGAAGAATTTGCCATAACGGTATAAATTTTTAATGTTGAAAACGGATATTGGAACTCGGCAGGCGGCTTCAGTCGGCGGTTATTGTGACATTATCACCGCTAAGGAAGTTCAGACCAAGTTTATTCATGAATTTTTTAATCACTGCCTGTGCCTTTACAGAATTGCCGGCATCGTCAAGAGGCGGGGCAAAGGCGGCAATGCCGAAAAGTCCCGGCATGACACCCATGACACCACCGCCGACTCCGGTCTTGGCCGGAATACCGGAAGTAAACAGCCAGTCGCCGGTATGCTGATAGAAACCTACCGATGCGATCATTGTAGTTATCTTGGGAGAGATCTCCGCATCAAAAACCTGCTTGCCGGTAACCGGATTGAGGCCGTGGTTGGCAATAGTGCTGCCCATTACCGCAAGTTGCGATGATGTGATACCAAGTGAGCATTGGCGGGTGTACAGGTCAAGACTCATGTCTACATCATCATAGATACGGTTGTAGTTTTTCAACAGCCATGATATCGCACGGTTGTTGAAATTCGTGGCAGTCTCGCTTTCATATAGCTCGTCGATCAGTTCAGGAGCCGAACCGCAGAGATCGGTGATATTGCCGGTGATGGCTTCCCATTTCTCACGTGAGGCACCTTGAGGCGCAATCATTGAACAGGCCGAAATCGCGCCGGCATTTACAAGAGGTGTCGACGGATGGTCGTTCTCCAGAAGAATAGCGAAGATAGAATTGAACGGCAAACCAGTGGCGTCGGCACCAATCTGCCTGAGCACACCATCGGGGGTATGCTGAATCATGGCCAGAATGGCAGTAGGCACTTTTGACACAGATTCTATGCCGAACCGGTAGTCTGTATCGCCGAAATTGAATGAAGTGCCGTCAGTAAGAGTCACACTAAGGCCGAATAGCTCAGGATCAATGTTGGCGAGATACGGGATGTAATTGGCATTTGCTCCACCTGTGACACCCTTCGACTCGTCGTAAGCTTCCCGGGCAGCCTGCTTTATTTGAGAGATAGTAATAGAGCGTTGCATAGTTGAAACCTTAATGAAGCGGCAGGTGGGATCGTGCGATGATATCCACCTGCCGCGTTGTTTGTCATGTATTATTGTTCAGGTAAATATATTGCCGGGATGAGGTCCGGGCAGCATCATTTACCTGTGTGATTGAACGATTTGCTCACAAGAGGTATATTTTTCTCCATGGCAATACGGGTGGGCGTAGGATACTCAAGTGCATTGAGCTCGTCCACAGCTGCCTTTATATCGTGGAGAAGTTCGTCGCACATATCGCGGCTGAATCCCTGTTTGCAGAGCACACGCATCACTACCATATCCTGGATGTTGACGGGCATGGCGTATGCAGGCACCATCCATCCGTGCTGTGCGAGTTTGTCCTGCAGATCGTAAAGGGTCCACTTGGCATCCTTCTGCACCTCGGGCTTCATCAGCCAGGTAACGATCGGGTTGGGCACCTCGTCTGAATAAGGTACAAACTCGGGGAAAGCGGAGATCTGCTGGTGCAGATACTTGGCAATCTGCATCGAGTTGTACTGCACATTGCGGTATCCTTCGAATCCAAGACGGATAAACTGATAGTACTGACCCAGAATCTGTGCTGCAGGGCGAGAATAATTCAGGCCTACCTGGGT
>JAUNGA010000042.1 GCA_030524765.1 Bacteroidales bacterium
CGCCGAGTTCTTCAAATTTATTTCCTAATTTTGCACTTGCGGGTAGAATCTGCGGCTTTGCGATGTTCTTCAACCCAACGACGGGCGTTGACAAAGGCCGAGAGCCAAGGAGTCATCTCGTCGTTGCGGCGGGTACGGGGATAGAAGCCGCACTGCCACGGGAAGATCGCACGTTCGAGGTGAGGCATCATCGCAAGATGACGGCCATCGGCCGAACATACTGCTGCGACCGCACCGGTAGATCCGTTGGGATTGCCGGGATAAGTCTTGTAGCTGTACCGGGCGGCGATATTGTAGTCGGCAAGCGCTCCGGGAAGCTCGAAACGGCCCTCACCGTGAGCCACCCAGATACCAAGGCGCATGCCTGCAAGAGGCGACAGCATCACCGAGTTGTTGACCGGGATGGTCAGGCCGAGGAATGTCGACTCAAATTTATGTGAGCGGTTATGACACATTCTGATGGGACGCGCTCCTTCTTTGTTCGACTTTATAAGACCGAGTGCGATCATCAGCTGACATCCGTTGCAGATTCCGAGACTGAGCGTGTCCGGACGATCGTAGAAACGCTTGAGAGCGGCCTTGGCAGTCTCGTTCCAGGTGAATCCACTGGCCCAGCCTTTGGCAGAACCAAGCACGTCGCTGTTCGAGAAACCACCGCAGAAGACAATCATATTGACATCGTCAAGAGTCTCGCGCCCACTCATGAGATCGGTCATGTGCACGTCTTTGACGTCGAAGCCGGCCAGGAAGAGCGAATAGGCCATCTCGCGATCGCCGTTAACGCCTTTCTCTCGTATGATTGCCGCACGCACGCCCGAGCGCTCCTTGCGGCCGAATGCCAGCCCCAACGAGGCAAGACTGCCGTCAAACGATGCCGGTATCGCATAGCGCACCGGCTGAGACTTGTAGTTGACAAAACGCTCGGCCGCACATTCAGCGCCGCTCTGCAGTGTGTCGAGCATATAACTGGGACGATACCAGACATCGCGCAGAGCATCGATGCCGAGCAAACGCTCGGTGCCATCGTGGCTGATCATCATCACACGCTCTGAAGCCGGACAAGCGATCGGGAAATATTTTACGCCCTCGCCATCAAGCAGTTTCTCAACTGATTCTTTGGCCGAATCAGCGACCTGGATGACCACAGCCGGATTCTCGGCAAAGAGTATCTTGATGAGATCAGTCTCGCCATAGGCCTTGAATCCGTCGGTGTACATCTTGAGACCACCGCGGGTATTGGCAAAAAGCATCTCAAGCAGGGTAGTCACCAGACCGCCAGCGCTTACATCGTGAAGGGCGAGCAGTTTGCGTCCCTTGACAAGGGCTTGCACAGCATTGAACGCCTTGGCAAACTTGTCGGCATCTTTGACTGTGGGAACATCCGAACCTACGCGCGAAAGAGTCTGTGCGAGGGCCGAGCCGCCTATACGGAGCTTGTCGCCCGAGAAATCTATATAATATAATGTGGAATTGGCCGTATTTACAAGCACCGGCGAGACAGTGCGGCGGATATTGGCAACCTCACCGGCAGCCGAAATGATGACAGTGCCGGGCGAAAGTACTTGCTTGTCGCCATACTTCTGAGTCATTGACAGAGAGTCTTTGCCCGTCGGTATGTTGATGCCGAGCGCGCAGGCAAAGTCAGAACAAGCCTTGACGGCGCGGTAGAGTGCCGCATCCTCACCCTCGTTGCGGCAAGGCCACATCCAGTTGGCACTTAGCGACACACTCTTGAGGCCCTTGGCAAGATTGGCACCCACGATATTGGTGAGAGACTCGGCCACAGACAACACTGAGCCGGCAGCCGAATCGGCGAGTGCCGCCTGAGGAGCGTGACCTATAGAGGTGGCAATACCGGATTTGCCATGATAGTCGAGCGCAACAACGCCACAGTCACTTAGCGGAAGCTGAAGTTCGCCCTGACATTGCTGGCGGGCGACCTTACCGGTCACCGAGCGGTCGACCTTGTTGGTAAGCCAGTCTTTACATGCAACAGCTTCAAGCGAAAGCACATCGTGCAGATAACGGTCAAGATCATCAACGCTCACTTCCGGCTCAGCGTAGGTGCGGGTGACGGTATGGTCAGTCATTACAGTCTTGGGAGAATTGCCAAACATATCGGCCATATCGAGGTCGATTGGGCGCACGCCGTCGGGCTGCTCGAACACAAACCGGTGGTCACCGGTAGTCTCACCCACGACATACATCGGTGCGCGCTCACGCTGGGCGATGCGTTCGACCATAGGTATATCATCGGCATTTATCACGAAGCCCATGCGTTCCTGACTCTCGTTTCCTATAATTTCTTTGGCCGATAGAGTCGGATCGCCAACGGGTAGAGCGCCGGTCTCTATGCGACCGCCTGTGCTCTCGACGAGTTCAGAGAGGGCATTGAGATGACCGCCGGCACCATGGTCGTGGATCGACACAATCGGGTTGACGGGCGACTCTGCAAGGGCGCGGATTACGTTTGAGACACGTTTCTGCATCTCAGGGTTGGCACGCTGCACGGCATTTAGCTCGATAGCGTTGGCATAACTGCCGGTGTCGACCGACGACACGGCGCCACCGCCCATGCCTATGCGATAGTTGTCACCACCTGATACAACAACTTTCTGTCCGGGCTGCGGTTCGCCTTTCTGAGCGTCCTTGGCATCGGCATAACCGACACCGCCGGCGAGCATGATGACCTTGTCGTAGCCATATGTACGGCCGTCCTCGGCATGTTCGAATGTCAGCACAGAGCCACAGATGAGAGGCTGGCCAAACTTGTTGCCGAAGTCAGAGGCGCCGTTAGAAGCCTTGATAAGAATCTCGGCAGGAGTCTGATAGAGCCACACACGCGGATTGAGAGCGAGCTCCCATTTCTGCTCCGGGGTAAGTCGGGGATATGATGTCATGTAGACAGCAGTGCCGGCGATGGGCAACGACGCACGTCCGCCGCCGAGACGGTCGCGGATTTCGCCGCCGGTGCCCGTAGCGGCGCCGTTAAAAGGCTCTACAGTGGTGGGGAAATTGTGGGTCTCGGCCTTGAGCGATATCACAGTCTTGACAGGACGCTCCTCGAAGAAATCGGGGCGGTCGGGATTGACGGGATAGAACTGGTCGATACGGGGACCTTTGACAAATGCGACATTATCACGATAGGCCGACACCAGATCGTTGGGATTGACCTTTGATGTTTTTTTGATCATTCCGAAGAGAGATTCAGGCATCTCCTCACCATCGATAACGAAAGTGCCGTTGAAGATCTTGTGGCGACAGTGCTCGGAATTAACCTGCGAGAAGCCAAACACCTCACTGTCAGTGAGCGGGCGTCCCAGACGACGCGATAGCTCGCGCAGATACTCTTCCTCGTCGGGCGAGAGAGCGAGTCCCTCTGATTTGTTGTAAGCCGAGATGTCGTCGATATAGACGATCGGTGCGGGCTTGGCCGTTGTCTCGAAGACTGACGCGCGCAGACCGTCGTAGACACGCTGCAACATTGGATCGTAGATGGGCTCGGCATCAGTATCGACCCGCTCAAACTCCTCAATACGCTCAATGCCGTCCAGTCCCATGTTCTGTGAGATCTCGACAGCATTGGTGCTCCAGGGGGTAATCATCTCTTTGCGGGGTCCTACAAACCGGCCTTTTAGTTGGCGGCCTGCCAGCGGAACGGCTCCGTCAAGGAGCCATGTCAGACGTGTGACGTCGTCGGCAGACAGCGGTTTTGCCGACTGCACCAGAAAGACTTTTTTGCTATTCGCCTTGAAGAAAGTAATCATAATTACACTGTGGGTTTTGTGTTGGCAAAGGTACGAATTTAAATTCATATATCGCGTATCATGTCGCGAATATATGCATCTGCTGTGAGCCAGCGGTCGGGATTTATGCACAGCCGACGCCCTGAGAGCATCATATCGCCGCTGTCGAGGTAGCGCCGGGCATCTGCAATCAAGCCGTCTGCCATATCTGCAGGCATACTGTCGAGATCAAGCCCGTCGGATGTGCGCAAGGCTGTGACTATATTGTCATTGATGCGGTCGAGATCGGTTTCGTCATCAATTTCACAGGGATATGGCAACCTGTCAAGCCATCGGCCTATATCGCCGGGATTGTAACGGCGATATAGGCCGTCAAACGAATAGGCCGACGGTCCCAGACCAAGCCAGCGGCCGTCGGCACGCCAATATGTGCTATTGTGACGAGAACGAAAGCCCGGACGGGCAAAATTCGAGATCTCGTAATGCTCAAATCCTGACTCGGCCGTAATTCGGCGCAACACATCAAAACGCGAGGCAATCTCGTCGTCGCCGGCCGGTATTACCTGCCCGGCCTGCATCATGCGCCACAGCGGCGTACCTTCGTAATATGTAAGACAATAGGCCGACAGATGGGTGACAGGCAGAGATACAAGCCGCCGCAGGTCACTCTCCCAGCCATCGGCGGTCTGGCCGGGCAATCCGTAGATGAGGTCACATGATATGTTGGTGATTCCGGCCGAATGCAGCATGTCAACCGCATCAACTGCTTGATCAGCTGAGTGGCGGCGACGGATCGTTCTGAGCAAATCGTCGTCAAAGGTCTGCACGCCCATACTGACCCGGTTGACCCCCATCGCAGCCCATCGGCGTGCGCGCGACAGTGTCACATCATCGGGGTTAACCTCAATCGTAAATTCCGCGATACCACGTTCGAGCATTGGTCCGGTGATGCGAGCGAGCACATTGTCATCAAGCACCGACGGAGTGCCTCCACCGATATAGAGAGTCTCAAAAGGCTCGTCGATATCGCCGCGACGAGCGGCAAACTCGGCAATCAGACCGCAAGCCACTTCGTCAAGGTGTTCGCGGCTCGGCACCGAGTAAAAGTCGCAATAGACACACTTCGACTTGCAGAAAGGGATATGTACGTAGATGCCTGCCATCAGCCATTATCGCGTTCGGGTGGCAGATTTCGGCCACACATTGTCAAGAATGTACAGTATTTGCATGCGTCGATATTCTCAGCCTGACCGAAAGGCGTATGGTCATCAAATATACTACCTACCAAAGCATTGAGTCGAGGGCGGAATTCACTTTTAAGGGCCGGATACGGCTCGATTTCCTTACATCTGTATGTAAGGGGCCTTATCAGTCCATCGGTCATTATCTTACGCAGGATGTGCAGTGAAGGTATGATTTTGACACCCGGCTCGACAAGATCGTCATAAGCCTCGCAGTAAAGAAGAAGCTGAAAGATCGCATGCCGGGCATGATTGGCTGTAAACAGATTTTCTACCGTCATACCGATCGTATTGTCGTCTTTACCGGTCTTGTAGTCGATAAAGCGCAATTTATCGCCTACGCGATCGATGCGGTCGATCTGCATGCGCAGATTGACTGTTAGTCCGTCGCTTACAGTCCATGGTTTTATAATATCACGCTCGCCGGCCACATAGACAAACGACGGGTGGCAATAAGAATCGCGTTCGGCCTCGAGCATACCACGCACCTGCAGCTCAAGCTGCGACACAATCAGACGGGCTTCGGCAGGCAGCTCGTCAAACGGTATGACCACGTCGCTGTCAAACCTCACTTTGGCCAATTGCTGCAGCAATGCACTGCGGATAGTATCACCGTCCAACAAACTATTGATCACGTCGACAGTCACCTCGCGGTTTTGCCACGGAGCATACAGTTGACACATTGCACGGTGGAATATGTCACCCGTCATGGCCGGAGACATGTATTCGGTAGGCTGGTTCTCATCGCGATACCCCTTTACATATTTCAGATAGAATGACAGAGGGCACTGCATATAGGTTTTGAGTGCCGATGCTGAGAGATTGAGGCCGCCAGGCCGCTTGAACGCCTCGAGCTCGCGCATAACCAGAGGTGTCTTTCCGATCGATATCTCGCGCGACGACGGCTGCTCGCCTGATAAGTCTACTATAGAATGTGTGACGTTAGACGGACCGCCATAGAGCAGCTGGGTGACGTAGCGCGACACCTCGCCAATGCCTTTGCCGGCGGGTCGCGAGTCATATATGAGCGACACACGCTGTGCACGGGCAATAGAACGATAAAAATTATATGCAGCCGCATTCTCCACGCTGTCGACAGGTGGAAGGCCATATGCACGGCGCAATGCGGCGGGAATCATGGTGCGCAAAGTGTCGCGGCCGGGAATGATACGGTCATTCATCGACATGTATATGATATTGTCGAAATCAATGGCTCGGGTCTCAAGCGAACCCATCACCTGAAGCCCCCGCAGGGGCGTACCGGTCAGAGGCAGATTCTCACCTTGCAACAACCGCTCGAAAATTGACAGGACTGTCGGACCGGCGACTTCTATGGCATAACGTCTGATAAGTTCGGCCAGACGCCCAACACGTTCATCAAGACGATCGATAAGACTGATCTCGAAAGTCGTGTCGACGCCCCCGGCTTTCTTAAGCCCGTCGCGCAAACCGACAAGTAGGCCGTGCACATATGAGCAAGGGCCGGCTACATCGTCATTCTCGTCTGACCGACCGAATACAAACGACAGGGCCGGAGCATTTGACGCCAACTCGTCTGCATCGACATTGTATAGACCGCCACGCATTATAGCACCACGTAGCCGCTCGGCATCGTCAGCTCCTATCAGTCTGATATGTGGATGAGCAAGCACCTCGAGCACATCCTTATAAAAGAATGTGCGTCGCCCGCGGCGCAGCCTCGAACGTGCCTGCATACCCGTCACAGCACCGAGCAAAGTAGCGACTGTGGTTGATGATGCCGGAAGAGCCATGGTGACATTGACAGCATCAGCCTCGGGGGGTAATGCGAGCATCAGCGGCATCAGCAGCGATGCGTCAGGCACGACCACAGCCGTAGAGATAGCCTTGTCTCCGGTCAATGCGCCTTTGTCGGCAAGTTTGGCAAGGATGCCTCCGGCCACCTTGGCAACACCGGCCGCCGACGGAACACCTAACACGTCTATACGACGGTCCTCGCGCCTGCCGCTTGAACCGTCAAAGTCGTGAGGAGCAGGATAACGCCGCCCCAGACGTGCTACGGTCTGTAATCCGCGGGGTAGATCGCGACCTATCGAGCGCATCTCGTCGAGCGGCGCGGTATCCCACAGACATACAGCCACACCGGCATTCCATAGTGCATCGAGCATAGCAGCCTCTGCGGTTGAAAACTGGCCATGCCCGGCAAAGACATACCGTCGGTGTTCGTTTCTTATCGCATCCGGCCCCATAGCTCGCAGAGCCTCGGCTGCGGCTCGTAACTGCATGCCGCCAGTCGCCATACCGCGTTCGCGCAGGGTGCGATGGTACTCGTCATACAACTCGCCTGATACCTCCCATAAAGCCACAAAACCATCTGTCATGCCGGACTCGGCACCGGGTCCCGTATGCATCCAGAACCGGTCGGCGCCACCCGACAAAGCGGCCGACGAGGCCTCGCCCCACAACAGCGTGGCTACTTCGCGCTGAGCATCGGTAAGATAGTCGGCGCGTATCTCGTGCAACCGCCGCAGATTGGTATATACAGCCAAGGCATCGGCAAGCGAGCGGTCAATATCATCAAAATCGCCAAGCAACAGATCTCCCCAGAATATAAAGCGGTCAAACGGACCGGCCACGGCGTCGCGACGCGCCATCACACGCCGATATGAATCATAAAGTGCCATCAGCGCCTCCCAACGATCGGGCACAGAACCCGACGTGGCTCCGACACGACGCTCGGCGAGAGCCTGCAGAGTGGCGAAGCGCGGCATCATCACGGCCCCCTCAGTCGATGACAGACAGCGCTGCACATATAATTTTAGAAACATTGCCGAGCGACGGTTGGGACATACGACAGTGATGTCAGCGAGGTCTTCGCCGACACTCAGCCTATCGGTAAGCCACCGGGCCACTGATTCAAGAAATTTTTCATTTTCCATACACAAAAGTACAAAGAAATCTGATGATTCTTACCCGAAACTGAAAATTTTAAGGGAAGATACAACCTAAAAAGTTGTCGGGTGTTGATAAAAATAGATCAAAAAAGATCTGGCAAACCGGATAATAATATTAATTTTGCGCCATGAGCGAAATGACACAGATAATAACACCCGAAACAATCGAGAACGACAGGCGAGTGCTTGAACTGCTGTCACAGTCATTCCCTGATGTCAGTGCCGCCGCCACTGAGATTATCAATCTCGAGGCAATACTCAATCTGCCCAAAGGCACCGAACACTTCGTGGCTGACCTGCACGGCGAGAGCGAGGCATTTGTGCATATATTGCGCAATGCGTCGGGTAACATACGGCGTAAAGTGACCGAGCTTTACGGCACTCAGCTCAGTCAGGCCGACATCCGCAGTCTGTGCACGCTCATATATTACCCCGAGAAAAAACTCGAGCTCGTCACAGCCGATCTGGCAGGACAGCACGACGAACTCGACGACTGGTATGTGCTGACACTACACCGGTTGGTGCGCATCTGCCGTACTGTAGCGTCGAAATACACTCGATCGAAGGTGCGCAAGGCGCTGCCGCCCGAGTTTGCATATATCATTGAGGAATTGTTGCACGAATCGGCCGACGAAGGCGATAAGCAGGCCTATGCCCGCCAGATAGTACGCACGATCATCACCACAGGCCAGGCCGATGCCTGCATCACGGCCATGTGTCACGTGATACAGGCCCTGAGCATCGACCGGTTGCATGTGCTTGGCGACGTATATGACCGTGGCCCGGGCGCACATATAATAATGGACACCCTGGCCGCCTACGGACGGTTTGACATACAGTGGGGCAACCACGACGCGCTGTGGATGGGCGCGGCAGCGGGCAACAATGCCTGCATAGCCAATGTGCTGCGCCTGTCGCTGCGCTACGGCAATCTGACGACTCTCGAAGACGGGTATGGCATCAATCTCGTGCCACTCGCCACAATGGCCATGGAAGTCTATGGCGATGACAACTGCGAGCTTTTCATGCCACATCTCGACGAGGACTCGCCGTTGAGCGACAAGAATCGTCAGCTGGTGGCACGAATGCACAAAGCGATCGCGATCATACAGTTCAAACTCGAGGCTGCCTTGATCGACCGCCATCCCGAGTGGGGGATGGCCGACCGCAAGCAGCTCGGCATGATCGATGCCGTGCATGGCACGGTCAATATAGGAGGCGTAGATTATCCGATGCATGACACCGTACTGCCGACCGTCAACCCGGCAGATCCTTATGCGTTGACTCCGGAAGAGCACGACCTCGTCGACAAACTCAACCACTCATTCCGTGTCAGCGACAAACTACAAAGCCACGTGAAATGCCTGCTGTCTCACGGCGGCATGTATGCCGTGAGCAATTCAAATCTTCTTTTCCATGCCTCACTGCCCCTAAACGACAACGGCACACTCAAAGACGTCGAGGTCGAGGGCCGGCTCTACAAAGGTCGCAGGCTGATGGATAAAGTCGAGCGTGTAATGCGACAGGCTTTCAATCACGACGGCGATAAAGACCGCCGCAATTATGCCATTGATTATTATTGGTATCTGTGGTGCGGTAAAGACTCGCCTCTGTTCGACAAAGAGCGCATGACGACATTCGAACGATACTTTGTGGCCGATAAATCGACTCACCGCGAGGGCAAGGGCGCATACTATGAGCTGCGCAACGACGAAGCCGTATGCGACATGATCCTTGACGAATTCGGCGTCACCGGCAAACATCGCCACATAATCAACGGCCATGTACCGGTGCGTCTCGACAAAGGAGAAACCCCGATACGTGCCAATGGCAAGCTGATGGTGATCGACGGCGGTTTTGCCAAAGCCTACCACTCAAAGACGGGTATGGCCGGTTATACGCTTGTATTCCATAGCCGTGGATTCCAGCTCGTGAAGCACGAGCCGTTCACATCTACCGAGGAGGCCATACGGAATGGCACCGACATTGTCAGCACCACAGAGATTGTCGAGCTTAGCAGCCATCGCATGCGGGTTCGCGACACTGACAAAGGTGTCGAACTGCAAAGCCAGATCGACGAGCTCACCCAACTGCTCTATGCCTATCGGCAAGGGCTGATCAAAGAGCGTGAGCGACGGTGACAACAAATCACGATTTCAATCATTACCACTTCTAATATAATGTCACAACAACAAACCTACACTTTCGATGAGGCTTTTGAAGCCTCAAAGAAATACTTTGACGGCGACGAGCTCGCTGCCCGAGTATGGGCCAATAAATATGCCCTCAAAGACTCGGCAGGCAATCTCTATGAGCTCACACCCGACGATATGCACCATCGTCTGGCTTCAGAGATCGTGCGTATCGAGGAGCGCTATCCCGAACCGATGACTCATGACGAGGTATTCGAGCTGATGCGCGACTTCCGCTATATCGTGCCACAAGGCAGCCCTATGACCGGCATCGGCAACAATTTCCAGGTCGGATCGCTTTCAAACTGCTTTGTGATCGGCCTCGACGGAAACCCCGACTCATACGGCGGAGTGATCAGAGTCGACGAGGAACAGGTGCAGTTGATGAAGCGTCGCGGCGGTGTTGGTCACGATCTGTCGCACATCCGCCCCAAAGGCACACCGGTCAAGAACTCGGCCCTGACATCGACGGGTCTGGTGCCATTCATGGAACGCTACTCAAACTCTACACGAGAGGTGGCCCAGGACGGACGCCGTGGTGCGCTGATGATGACAGTCTCGATCAAGCATCCCGACTCTGAGGCATTTATCGACGCTAAGATGACCGAGGGTAAAGTGACCGGCGCTAACGTATCGGTTCGCATCGACGACGATTTCATGTGTGCCGCCGAACAAGGCACCAAATACACCCAGCAGTATCCTGTCGATTCAGCCAATCCAATGGTCACCAAAGAGATAGATGCCGCTGCCCTGTGGGCAAAGATTATACACAACGCATGGCGCTCGGCAGAGCCGGGCGTGCTCTTCTGGGATACAATCACACGCGAATCGCTGCCCGACTGTTATGCCGACCTCGGTTTCCGCACCATCTCGACCAATCCATGTGGCGAAATACCCCTCTGCCCTTATGACAGCTGCCGACTGCTGGCCATAAACCTGTTCAGCTACGTGCGCGATCCGTTCACTCCGCAGGCAAGCTTCGACTTTGATCTGTTCCGCTCTCATGTGGCCAAAGCGCAGCGAATGATGGACGACATCATCGACCTCGAGATGGAGAAGATCGACACCATTCTATCTAAAATCGATTCAGATCCCGAAACCGAGGAAGTAAAGGCCACCGAGCGCAATCTTTGGCTCAAGATCAAGGCAAAGACCGCCAAGGGACGCCGCACAGGTGTGGGAACAACAGCCGAGGGCGACATGCTTGCTGCCATGGGATTCAAATACGGTACTCCCGAGGCCACCGATTTCTCAGAGAATGTACACCGCGAACTCGCCTTGGCCGCCTACCGTTCGTCGGTTGACCTGGCCCGCACACGCGGAGCATTCGAGATTTTCGACGCCGAACGCGAGAAAAACAATCCGTTCATGCAGCGTCTGGCTCAGGCCGATCCCGGTCTCTATCAGAGCATGCTGCAGCATGGCCGTCGCAACATCGCATGTCTGACCATAGCGCCCACCGGTACGACTTCGCTGATGACACGCACGACATCAGGTATCGAGCCGGTTTTCATGCCCGTATATATGCGTCGCCGCAAAGTCAATCCCAACGACCCCGACGTACGCATCGACTATACCGATGAAACCGGTGACTCGTTTGAGGAGTATGTGGTATATCATCCCAAATTCATCGACTGGATGCGCGTACAGGGTATCGAGGTCAAAAACAATCTCAGCCGCGAGGAAGTAGATGCTCTCGTCGCCCGTTCGCCATATGCCGGAGCTACCGCCAACGAAATTGACTGGCTCGAGAAGGTGCACATGCAGGGGCGCATACAGCGGTGGGTCGACCACTCGATATCGGTGACAATCAATCTGCCTGCCGATGTGACCGAAGATGTAGTCAACAAACTATATGTAGAGGCATGGCGCTCGGGTTGCAAGGGCTGTACCGTATATCGCGATGGCTCGCGGTCGGGTGTGCTCGTAGCCATGGAGGAGAAGGCCAAGAAAAAAGAGACTCCCGCCGCATCTGCCACAAGCGGATTCCCCGAGCCTCACGTGGCAAAGCGTCCCATCGAGCTTGAGGCCGATGTGGTACGTTTCCAGAACAACAAAGAAAAATGGATCGCCTTTGTAGGCCTGATGGATGGCAAGCCTTATGAGATTTTCACCGGTCTGTCTGACGATGAGGACGGCATTTTCTGCCCCAAATCAGTCACCCACGGCAAGATCATCAAGGCTGTTGATGCCGCCGGCAACAAACGTTACGACTTCCAGTTTGTAAACAAACGCGGATACAAGACCACTATTGAAGGTCTGTCTGACAAATTCAATCCCGAATACTGGAACTACGCCAAACTCATCTCGGGCGTCCTGCGCTATGGCATGCCGATTGACCAGGTGCTTAAACTCGTCGGTGGTCTCGAACTCAACTCGCAGTCGATCAACACATGGAAGATGGGCGTGGAGCGTGCCCTCAAGAAATATCTGCCCAACGGCACAAAAGCCTCAGGCCAGCGATGCCCCAATTGCGGTCAGGAGACTCTTATCTATCAAGAAGGCTGCCTGATATGCACATCGTGCGGCACTTCTAAGTGCGGTTAACCGACGGTTGATCAAAAAAATTTGCCAATAACAGGATTTTGTGTTAAATTCGCGCATCTAAATTTTGTTATTGGCAAACTTGTGAATTCTAATGTCATAAAAACTATATGAAAATAACATTCAACATAGACTACCGCACCAACTGGGGTGAGTCGGTCTATCTCACCGGCGACGTCTTCGCGCCCGAGGCCGCAGTCAAGATGACTCTTGACGGAGCAGAGCGTTGGACCGTCACTGTCGACGTACCCGACACGACATCGGCTTTTGAATACCGCTATCAAGTGCGCCACGAAAACGGCGCCGTAAAGGAAGAGTGGGGCCCCGACCATCGTTTTGAGCGTGGCCGCAGCACATATCCTGTACGTATTTTCGACCGCTGGCAGGATCAACCCTGGGATAAGCCCTACTATGCATCGGCATTCACCGATTGCATCTGTCGTCGTCTTACACCTGGCAAAGCCACATTGCCCCGCAAAGGTTCGGTTACAATCCGTGTGGCCGCTCCAATGATCGCGCCCGACTGCGTATTGGCCGTCAGCGGTTCGTCGGCATCGCTCGGCGAGTGGAATCCCGCCAAAGCCAAAGTGCTCAGCGACGCAGGATATCCCGTATGGTCTGTCACCGTCGACGGCAAAGACCTCGGGCCCGATACCGAATACAAGTTTGTAATCCTCGATTCCAAACTCGAGGTCGTGGCCTGGGAAGGCGGTTCAAACCGTACCATCGGCATCAGACCGTCGGCTGATGAGGTGACTGTAATTGCCGGAATGCGTTTCATCAACCCGCTCACCCCCTGGAAAGGCGCCGGTACGGCCATTCCCGTATTCTCGCTGCGCAGCGAGGACGACTTCGGTGTGGGCGATTTTTATGACTTGAAGAAAATGGTCGACTGGTGCAAGATTACAGGACAGCGCTTCTTGCAGATCCTGCCTATCAACGACACCACCATGACCCACACGTGGACCGACTCTTATCCCTACAACGCCAACTCCTGCTTCGCGCTACATCCAATGTATTTACGCCTCGAGGAGCTCGGAACGCTCTCTGACAAGAGCCGTCGCGAATATTACGACAATCTGCGCGCCGAGCTTAACGCTCTGCCCGAGGTCGATTACGAGCGCGTCAATCAGGGCAAGATCGAATATTTCCACGAGATTTTCGCTCAGGAAGGTGAACGTGTATGCGCGTCAAAAGACTTCAAGGAATTCATGGCGCGCAACGAATCCTGGCTTATGCCATACGCGGCATTCTGCGTACTGCGTGATCTCAACGGCACACCGGTATTTGCCAATTGGGGCGAATATGCCGTATATGACAAGGCCAAAGTTGACGCTTTCATTGCAGCGAACCGCAAGGATATCGACTATGTATGCTATCTGCAGTACAACCTCGACAAGCAGATGCAGCATGTGCATCAGTATGCCATGTCTCAGGGCATAGCGATCAAGGGCGACATACCTATCGGAATCTCGCGCGACAGCGTTGACGCCTGGACTGACACCCGCCTGTTCAACATGGACTGCCAGGCCGGAGCACCGCCTGATGACTTCTCTGTTCTCGGTCAGAACTGGGGCTTCCCCACCTACAACTGGGAAGAGATGGCCCGCGACGGATTTGCATGGTGGAAATCACGTTTCCGCAAGATGTCTGAATATTTTGATGCCTACCGTATTGATCACGTGCTCGGCTTCTTCCGCATATGGCAGATTCCCATGTCTGCCGTACACGGCCTGCTCGGCATATTCAATCCGGCATTGCCATACACCGTAGACGAGCTCCGCTACAACTACGACTTCTGGCTTGACATAGACCTGCAGACAACGCCCTATATCATGGATAGCTTCCTGCACGACTTCTTTGGCGAATATACCGACGAAGCCCGCGAACGTTTCATGTATAGCGTAGGCTACGGACGTTATAAGCTCAAAGATCCATACGCCACACAGCGCGAGGTTGCCGACTACTTCGCCGCTCAAGAGAAAAACGAAAAAAACACCCGGCTCTGTCAGGGTCTGCTCGGTCTGATCGATCAGGTGCTCTTCATCGAAGATCCGTATGAGAAAGGTAAATATCACCCGCGCATTTCGGCTCAGTTCACTTATACCTACCGTGCATTGAACGATTATGAGCGCTGGTGCTTCGACCGCCTCTACAACGACTTCTATTATCGTCGTCACAACGACTTCTGGTATGGCAAGGCGATGTGGAAACTCCCACCGCTCATCGAGGCTACCGACATGCTCACATGTGCCGAAGACCTCGGCATGATACCCAACTGCGTGCCGGCCGTACTCAGTCAGCTCGAGATACTCACCCTCGAGATACAGCGCATGCCCAAAGACCCCAAATCAGAATTCGGCAACACATGGAGCTACCCATACTACAGCGTCTGCACCACATCGACCCATGATATGGGCGGCATACGCGCATGGTGGGAAGAGAACCGTACAAAGACAGCCGATTTCTATCACAACGTGCTGCATCACGGAGGCGATGTACCTTACTTCGCCGAACCGTGGATCTGTCGTGAGATTCTCGACCTGCATGTCAAGTCTCCCTCGATGCTGTGCATCATACCTTTGGCCGACTGGCTCTCGATGGACGGCCGTCTGCGCCGCGAGAATCCCGCCGACGAAATAATCAATGTACCGGCCAACCCGCGTCACTACTGGCGTTATCGCATGCACATCTCACTTGACAGGCTCAAGGCCGACAATGAGTTCAACGACAATCTCCGCAACATGATCAAAGGCTCAGGCCGCTGATCCTGACGAAATCATATGACCGACGGTGGCCTGAATCGGGCCACCGTCTTGTTTAACAGCCTATTCTCTATTTTAACAACATCTCTACAACAATGGCTAATCACGACAATCCGGGCTCGCTCGACGAATTCAAGGAGCAACCCTACAACAAGTTCGCACTTCCGGGCTTTGCAATGCTCTTTTTCACATTCATACTGCTGCCTGTAATCATGATATGGGTAGTATCAACATGGGCCGACACCGAGCCAGGTCTGGCATTTGGCATAGCCGCACCTCTGCTTATAATATTCATCCTCGGATGCATCGGCTACTTCGTACAAGAACCCAACGAGGCCCGGGTGATGATCTTCTTCGGCAAATATATCGGCACATGCCGCAAAGTCGGTTTTTTCTGGGTCAATCCGTTCATTACCCGCCGCAAACTCTCGTTGCGTGTGCGCAACATGGATATCGAACCCATCAAGGTCAACGACAAAGTAGGCAATCCGGTGATGATAGGCATGGTGCTCGTATGGAAGATAAAAGACACATATCGTGCCGTCTTTGACATCGATGCCCAGAACGCAGGCAACGTAAGCAACAATCAGCTCGAGCGCTTTGTACGCATACAGAGCGATGCAGCCTTGCGCGAAGTGGCCTCGCACTATCCCTACGACGCTCCCGACGGACAAGATGGCATTCTCACCCTGCGTGGCGGTGGCGAGGAAATAAACAATCTGCTCGAACATAAGATCAACGAACGGCTACGCATCGCAGGCATGGAGGTGGTCGAGGCCCGCCTCAACTATCTGGCCTACGCACCTGAGATAGCAGCCGTGATGCTGCGTCGCCAGCAAGCTGCCGCCATCATCTCGGCTCGCGAGAAGATCGTCGAGGGAGCCGTCGGCATGGTGCGCATGGCTCTTGACAAAATCGAGGAAGAGCAGATTGCCGAATTCGATCCCGCACGTCGTGCGGCGATGGTCAGCAACCTGCTTGTGGTGCTGTGCTCTGAAGAGCCTGCCACTCCGGTACTCAACGCAGCCCAGGCCGACTGATGCTGGTAATACGCAACAGGCTGTTGCCGATCGGACGGCGATACGGAGCGATAAATATCTGCGGCGTATTATTTGCCAAGCGAGACATGCAGCTCACGCATGAGGTAATCAATCACGAACGCATACACACACGGCAGATGATCGAACTGCTTATCGTGCCATTCTATATCATATACATCATCGAATGGCTTGTAAGAGTATGTATAAACCGCGGCGACACATACAGGAGCTATCTGCAGACATCGTTCGAGCGTGAAGCCTACCGGCATGGCGACGATCTCGACTATCTGAAACACCGCAGGCTATACGCTCAATGGCGATAAATCAACAGGCGATCCGAAACCGGACCGCCTGTTGATTTATCATGAATCGGGAATAATGGATCAGAGCGGATGATACTCGACAAACGCCTCTATCGCCTCATATGAGGCAAGACCAAGCCCCTCGTAGAGCTGAGCCGTGGCACGATTGCGTTCCTCAGCACGTTGCCAGAATAAACGGTCATCGTCGCCCAGGAACGGAGCATTCTCCATCTGCGACTGATGCTTGAGGATCGAATTACGCTTAAATCGCAATTCCTCGGGGCTGATAGGCACAGCCATCTCGATATGATCGATTTCCCATTCGGCCCATGCACCGCGATACATCCATATGCGGCAATCGCGCATCCATTCCTCATTCTTGAGCTCGTCTACAGCCGCAAGCACGGCATCAGTACACACCTTATGAGTTCCGTGAGGATCGGCAAGGTCACCGGCCACGAATATCTGATGAGGGCGTACATCCTGCAACAGCTTCTTCACGATATCGACATCGGCCTGCGACAGGTCGCCTTTCTTGATGGTACCGGTCTCATAGAACGGCAGACGCAGGAAATGGATATTGCCGGGTTTCACACCTATATAGTTGCAGGCTATGGTCGCTTCGGCCTGGCGGATCATAGTCTTTATCTCGCGTATATCGGCATTGTCAATATCGCCCGGCTTCTTGTTCGTCACAAAATCGTGTACCTCCTCAGACAGTTTGTCGTAGCCCTTTTCAAAACCGAATACCGGCGCGATCTTGTCCATCATCAGGAAATAGCGCATCATATCCTCGTCTCCCACGGCGATATTGCCCGAGGTCTCATAAGCCACATGTACATCATGATGCTGGTCGACAAGACGCTTGAGCGTACCGCCCATCGAGATTACATCATCGTCGGGGTGGGGCGAAAACACGATCACACGCTTGGGGTAGGGCCGTGCACGCTCCGGGCGATATGTATCGTCGGCATCGGGCTTGCCACCCGGCCAACCTGTAATGGTATGCTGCAGATCATTGAAGATCTTGATATTGACATTGTAGGCCGAGCCATATAGAGCCAGCAGTTCGCCCAGGCCCCAGTCCTTGTAATCTTTATCGGTCAGTTTGAGGATAGGTTTGCCGGTCATATTGCACAGCCACACGATAGCACGGCGGATAAGCTTGTCGTTCCACTCACACGAGGTGACTTTCCACGGTTGGCTGATTCGGGTCAGATCTTCGGCTGCGGGCAAGTCAATCACCACTTTGACATGGGGATGTCCCTGCAATTGCGACGCAGGATAAGCCGCAGTGGCATTTTCCTCGACTGTGTTGCGGATCACGGTAGCACGGCTTTCGCCCCAGGCCATTGTCAGAATGCGTTTGGCGCTGAGTACGTTCGCCAGACCGAGAGTAATGGCCGTCGTCGGGGCATCGTCTGTCTTGTAGTCAGACGAGATGGTGTGACGCATCTCACTGCCGAGCAGCACCAGGCGGCAGAAGCTCGATCTAACGCTACCGGGCTCGTTGAACGCGATAGAACCATTGGGTCCGATCTCGCACACTACCACGTCAAGGCCGCCCTCGTCTTGGATCGACTGCTCATAAGCCTGACAATATTCATACATAGTCTCCTTGGTGATCTCAGGATCGATTGTGCGTACGTTTTCCGGACGTATATCAATATGCTTGAGCAATACCTCATTGAGACGGTTCATAGTCGACGGACCTCCAGGCTGCAACGGGAAGAATTCATCGATATTGTAGATAATCACGTTGGCAAAGTCGACCTTGCCTTCACGATACATCTTTATTAGACTCGCATAAGCGCGATGGGTGCTCGTGCCGGCCCCGAGAGCCATGACACACTTGCCCTTCTGGGCTACATAGCGGTTGATATAGCGAGCCATCTCCGAAGCCAGAAAGTCACCGCCCTCATTGGCTGTCTCAAAGATGCGAGTGTCGATTTTCTCCTCGCGGCGCAGAGCGGCCAGTTCTATCTCGCTGTCGGGATGATAATACCGTCGCGGGATACGGTCGAGCTTGATCTGCGAACTCAAATCAGTCTTCATTTGTCAGTTTATCCGTTTAAGGTTTAAGTATAGAATCGTGTTTCAATAATTCAGTTTTAAAGTAGACCGAGGGGAATGAAATTCTCCGGAGGTCCGTTACAAAATTAAACAAAAATTTTTAAATGGAAACATAAATTTGTAATAATTTCACACTTCGCCCTACTTATTAACACTTGTACTGCCGGACATCGCCCTTAGGCAATCAATAAAACTCTTTGGCAAAACCACATTATACATATCAAGAGCACGACGGAAAAGCGGAGCGATTTCACAATCGGTGAAACCGGCAATCCCACAACCTATGCGCGTGACCAAAAAAGTATTCTGGTCACATTCATAGGCATAATCGAGAAAACGATCTACATACGGCTTGATCGTATCAATGCCGCCCTGCATCGTCGGTATGGCATAGCATCGTCCGGTCGGACCATCGCCTACACCTGGCTCGGCACCAAACTTTGTACGTGCCACAAGGGCTGCGCCACCCGAATGTAGTCCCTGCAGATTACTGCCAAAAACAAAAATTTCATCCTGATCGAGATGGGTGATATTATCTGGAGTATATCTCATATATAAGAATTTAAGTCTATGATTATATAACAAACTTGTCAACTAAAATACCAATACGAAAACAACAAAAATCAGGCAAACACGGCTCTTTCATTTAAGGCAAAAGTAACGCCGTAGATCCCTTACCCGGTTC
>JAUNGA010000002.1:0-64552 GCA_030524765.1 Bacteroidales bacterium
CTCTTTCTATAACTGGATAATGTTTAACCCGTCCAACTTTTTGGGGTCACTTCACGATGCCGGGGCGCTCTTGTTGTGTCGGGTAGCGTCGATCAGCAGGGGCGCACATTCTCGGGCCGCAGCTGACGCACGGTCTCGGCGGCGCGCCACAGCTCGCTCTCGCGCAGCTGTCGCAACTCCTCGTTGAGTTTGTCGCGATAGTCGGGAGCCGAATTGGCGTCAATCGATTTCTGAGCCTCGCGGCCCGAGCGGACACTCTCGTAGAGGTCTTCCATCACGGGCTTGATGGCGTCGTGGAATGGAGTCATCCAGTCGAGGGCGCCGCGCTGTGCGGTGGTCGAGCAGTTGGCATACATCCAGTCCATGCCGCGGGCGGCAAAGAGAGGCATCAGCGACTGGGTCAGCTCCTCGACTGTCTCGTTGAAGGCCTCTGACGGTGTGTGGCCGTGCTCGCGCAGTGTCTCGTACTGGGCCAGGAACAGGCCCTGGATAGCACCCATCAGCGCGCCGCGTTCGCCGGTCAGGTCGCTCACGGCCTCGCGCTGGAATGTCGTCTCGAACAGATAGCCCGAGCCGATGCCGATGCCCAGTGCGAGCGTGCGGTCGAGCGCACGGCCCGTATAGTCCTGCCCGACGGCATACGAGGCATTGATGCCACGGCCCTCGAGAAAATGCGAACGCACCGTAGCGCCCGAACCTTTGGGCGCCACCATGATCACGTCGACGTCGGCCGGTGGCACCACACCCGTACGGTCGGGCCATGTGATGGCGAATCCGTGCGAGAAGTAGAGTGCGTCGCCGGCCTTGAGCTGACCCTTTATCACAGGCCACTGACTGATGACAGCGGCGTCAGAGAGCAGACACATGATGATGGTGGCACGGCGGCAGGCCTCCTCTATGTCAAAGAGGGTCTCGCCGGGTATCCAGCCGTCGGCTATCGCCTTCTCGAAGGTCTTGCCCTGACGCTGGCCTACGATGACATTGAAACCGTTGTCGCGCAGGTTGAGGCTCTGGCCAGGCCCCTGCACACCATAACCGATAACAGCGATAGTCTCGCCTTTAAGCACCTCGCGGGCGCGGCTGAGAGGAAACTCCTCGCGGGTGACGACAGTCTCTTCGACTCCGCCAAAATTAAGTTTTGCCATTTTTTATTGTTTAAATTTGTAATTTTATATTCTTTTCTCTATTGTTTTTTCTCCACGGGTGAATATTTCAGCTTCACTCCCACGGCTCTCTCGCCGTCATCGCGGATGATTTCGGTGATTTCGGCTGACTGATCGCGGCGTTCCCGGCCGGTGAGCAGACTCACCTCGCGGCCGAAATAGCACTCATGGTCAAACGATGCGTCGAGCAACACTATGTCGTGCCTATCATAAAAATCGAGCGGACGCAGATTGAGCACCAGATCGAGATAGCGGATGGTGTTGACGTGGCGGTTGAAGTCGATGTCACAGTTTTTGAACGTATAGCTGCTCTCTGCCACGCCGGCATCGCGGTCAAGCACCGGGCGCGGACTCTTCGGCACGGGGCACGGCCGCTCGACCACCGGGAAGGCATCGCGCTCGAGTTCGGCAAGGTTGGCCATGCGGCGTGTCTGCATGTCTATGGCCACCCACACCGAGCGTATATGGGCCAGAGGCCGGCCATCGGCGTCGGTCATCAGATAGCAGCGGTCGCTGAAGAAACGGTTGTAGCCTTCGATCCACGTAGTCATCGAGTATGTCTCGTTGATCGACGGATAACGCACCATTTCTATCGTAAGGCGTGCGAGCACCCACCCGAGCCTATGTTCGACGAGGTTTGAATAACCGATATCGAGGGCATCGGCATGGCGTGTGGCCGTCTCGATCGCCCTGGCGGCCACAAGCGTCACGGGCATGAGCCCGCGGGCATCGGTCTCGCCGGCGGTGAGAGACCACGTACGGGTATATTCGAGCGGTCTATCCATTTTCGTTGAGTTTTTGTTGACGTTCGCGTTGCTGCTCGAGGAAGATGTCGATGTGTTCGACCGGTGATTTTGTGACGCACACACGGCCCGAACGCACAAACTGACGTATGCCGTATCGGCGCAGGCAGTCAAACAGGGCCTCGGTCTCCCAGGGATGTCCGGTCTTCTCAATCACCACATACTCGGGTGTGACCTCGAGCAGACGGGCCGAGTGGCGGCGTATCAGTGTCTCGAGCTCACCCGACGAGATCAGCTCTGTCGTAGGCACCTTGTAAAGCGCGATTTCCTGATAGACTATTTCCTCGTCGGTATATAGAAACACCTTGAGCACCTCGACTATCTTCTCGAGCTGTGCCACGACCTTCTCCATAGTGGGACGGTCGGCCCATGTCGTGAGGGTGAGTTTGTGTATGTCGGGCACCGACGACACGCTGGCCGAGACATCCTCGATGTTGAGACAGCGGCGGGTGAATATGTTTGATACACGGTTGAGCAGGCCGACTGAATTCTCAGAATAGACCGTCACCGTGAACAGCTGGCGCATGGGTTGGTTCTTAGTCATGGCTGAATATTTTGTCGGGTGTGAGCATGATGTAGTCGACCGGATGTCCGGGCGGAGTCATCGGGAATACCATATCTGTCTCGTCGATGGCTACATTGAGCAGATAAGCGCCGTCGTGGGCGAGCATGCGCCCGATGGCGGCCGGCAGATCCTCGCGGCGTGCCACATCCTCGGCGGCGATGCCGTATGCGGCGGCGATCGCCTTGAAATCGGGGTTGAGCAGCGGAGTCTGCGAGAATCGGGCGCCGAAAAACATATTCTGCCACTGGCGCACATTGCCCAGGAAGTTGTTGTTGAGCAGAATCATCTTGACCGGTATGCCGTATTGCATTATTGTGCCCAGCTCTTGCACGGTCATCTGCAGGCCGCCGTCACCGCCGAAGTAGCACACCGTGCGGTCGGGGCGCCCGACTGCGGCGCCGATGGCGGCAGGCAGGCCGAATCCCATCGTGCCCAGGCCGCCCGAACTGATAAAGCTGCGTGGCTCGGTCAGCGGGAAGTAGCGTGCCGTCATCATCTGGTTCTGGCCCACATCGGTGACGGCTATGGTGCCGGGGCCGGCCGCCTCGCCCACGGCGCGGGCCACCTCGCCCATCGTCATCGGCGATCCGGGCCGGCGGTGCAGCTCGCGCTCGACTACCTCGGCGCGCTCGGTGGCGGCACAGTCGGCCAGCAGAGCGAGCCACTCGTCGTGACGTGCCGGGCTGATCATCGGCAGCAGGCCGTCGAGCACCGTGGCCACATCGCCGTGCAGGGCGACGTCGCAGGCTACGGTCTTGCCGAACTCCGAACTGTCGATATCGACGTGTATCACCCTGGCCTGCGGGGCATACGAGTCGGTGTTGCCCGTCACGCGATCGTCAAACCGCATGCCCAGGGCAATGATCAGGTCGGCGCGGTTTGTGGCGTGATTGACGGCCACAGCGCCGTGCATGCCGGCCATGCCGGCATAAAGGGGATGGTCGGTCGGTATGGCCGACAGGCCGAGCAGAGTGCATCCCACGGGTATCGAAGCCCTCTCGGCCAGCTCGGCGAGCTGACGTCCGGCGCCCGACAGCGTGACACCCTGGCCGGCGAGTATCAGCGGCCTGCGGGCCTCGTTGATGAGTCCGGCGGCACGCACAAAGGCGTCGTGGTCGATGACCGGTTCGGGATTGTAGCTGCGTATGAAGTTGACCGGCCTGTA
This sequence comes from Bacteroidales bacterium, assembly GCA_030524765.1. Classification (GTDB taxonomy): domain Bacteria; phylum Bacteroidota; class Bacteroidia; order Bacteroidales; family Muribaculaceae; genus CAG-873. Next base: position 3,697 of record JAUNGA010000002.1, read on the forward strand.
GTCATAGTCGAGCATGCCGATCTGCGCGTCTTTGGCGATGTCGAGCACCACGGGTCCGGGTCGCCCGGTCGACGCGATATAGAATGCCTTGGCCACGGCCTCGGGCACCTCGTCGGCGCTGCGCACCTGATATGACCATTTGGTGATAGGCTGCGTGACGGCCACCACATCGGTCTCCTGAAAGGCATCGCTGCCCAGATAGCGCGCGCCGACCTGACCGGTGATGACGACGAGGGGGGTAGAGTCCATCATCGCGTCGCTCAGTCCGGTGACGCAGTTGGCTGCTCCGGGGCCCGATGTGACTATGACCACACCGGTGCGTCCCGTGGCGCGTGCATAGCCCTGGGCGGCGTGCATGGCGCCCTGCTCGTGGCGCACGAGTATGTGACGCAGACGGTCGGCATAGTCATAGAGGGCGTCGTAGACAGGCAGGATGGCCCCGCCCGGATAACCGAAGACCGTATCGACGCCCTCGGCGAGCAGCGTGCGCAGCAATGCCTCGGCGCCGTTTATATGATCATGTTGTTTGCTTTCTGTTGTCATAGGCGTTGATTGTTTAGATATCGCGCACTCCGCCCTTGTCGGCCGACGAGGCGTGGGCGGCATATGCGCGCAGGGCGGCGCTGACACAGCGGTCGCGTCCGGCCGGGGTGAAAGATTCGGTGGCGCGGCGTCGCTCGAGCTCGTCGGCCGGCACATCGAGGGTGATGGTACGCGACGGTATGTCGATGACCACGCGGTCGCCGTCGCGCACGAGGGCTATCGGGCCGCCGGCCGCAGCCTCGGGCGATACATGGCCTATCGACAGGCCCGACGTGCCGCCTGAGAACCGTCCGTCGGTGACAAGCGCACAGGCCTTGCCCAGGCCGCGAGCCTTGAGATACGACGTGGGATACAGCATCTCCTGCATGCCCGGGCCTCCCTTCGGGCCCTCGTAGGTGATGAAGACGACGTCGCCCGGTTTCACCTCACCGGCGAGGATGCCGTCGACGGCAGTGTCCTGCGAGTTGTAGACGCGGGCCGTTCCCTCGAAATGCAGTATGCTCTCGTCGACGCCTGCGGTCTTTACCACGCAGCCGTCAGGAGCGAGATTGCCCCTCAGCACTGCCAGGCCGCCGTCGGCCGAGTAGGCGTGCGCGATGTCGCGTATGCATCCGTTGGCGCGGTCGGTGTCGAGCTCGCCGTAGTAGGTCATCTGCGAGCCGGCCTCGGTGGTGCGGCGTCCGGCCGGGGCACTGCGCCACAATATGTCGGCCGCGTCGTCGTACGCGCTGCCGCCCACTGCCCAGCGGTCGATCGCACCGGCCAGCGTCAGGCCGTCGGCCCGCAGGGCAGTCGTGTCGAGCAGGCCGCCGTCGGCAAGCTGCTTGAGTATGGTGAGCACGCCGCCCGCACGGTTGACATCCTCGATATGGTAGCGCGAGTTGGGCGCCACCTTGCACAGCACCGGGGTGCGGCGCGACAGGGCGTCTATGTCATCGAGAGTGAAATCCACCCCGCCCTCGGCGGCGACCGCCAGCAGGTGCAGCACGGTGTTGGTCGAGCCGCCCATGGCGATGTCGAGCGTCATGGCATTGAGCATGGCGGCACGCGTCGCTATCGACCGTGGCAGCACGCCGGCATCGCCGTGGCCGTAATAGGCGTCGGCCATCTCGACAATCCGGCGTGCCGCCCGTCTGAACAGTTCGAGACGGTTGACATGAGTGGCCACGACGGTGCCGTTGCCGGGCAGCGACAGGCCGAGGGCCTCGGTGAGACAATTCATCGAATTGGCCGTGAACATTCCCGAGCATGAGCCGCAGGTGGGACATCCGTGGCGCTCAAGCCGGTCGACGCGGTCGTCGGCCACACGGTCGTCGGCGCTCTCGACCATAATATCGACCAGATCCACGGCCTCGCCGTCGACACGGCCGGCCTCCATCGGGCCGCCCGACACGAATATCACGGGTATGTTGAGCCTCATCGCGGCGATGAGCATGCCCGGAGTGACCTTGTCGCAGTTTGATATGCACACCATGGCGTCGGCACAGTGGGCGCGCACCATATACTCGACCGAGTCGGCGATGATCTCACGCGAGGGCAGCGAGTAGAGCATACCCTCATGCCCCATGGCTATGCCGTCGTCGACGGCTATGGTATTGAGTTCGGCGGCAAAGCATCCGGCTTTGCGTATCTCGTCAACCACGAGCCGGCCGATCTCGCGCAGATGCACATGGCCGGGCACAAATTGCGTGTAGGAGTTCACCACGGCGATCACCGGACGCCCCATCTGGCTGTCGGTCATGCCGTTGGCGCGCCATAGGGCGCGGGCGCCGGCCATACGCCGGCCTGTAAAAGACTTTCTACTGTTGAGCGGATTAGACATATGACGTATAAGACAGAATGCGAGAAATTATACCTGATTGCAATAATCTTAACACAAAAGTACGGTTACGGTTCGGATTTGCAAAGAAATTGCACAAATATCTGCCAAAAGTGTAAGATCCGGTGCAAAAAAAAGCGCCCCCGCCGGGCGGGAGCGCTTTTGCTATAGAGTGTCGATACAGTGATCAGAGTTGTTTGGTCGAGACGCTGTTGACGCCAAGACGGATCTCGTGGTTGCTGTTCATCTGTTTGCGCACAGCCTTGCCGGTTGCACGGCCCATGATAGCGTGGATGCGCTGTACGGTACGGCGACCGATCTTGGCGGGAGCCGAAGCGGGAGTCAGCTCGCTGAACTGGATGGCGGTATAGAAACCGTTGTTATCCTTATCACGCCAAGCATAGCCGAATTCACCCGACTTGGGATCAGCGAAGAGCGAATTAGAGATATAGAGCACACCATCGCTCAGAGCGTCGAGAGCCTCGGGTTTAAGAAGTGTCTTGGCCTCTTCAACCGTATAACCCTGCGATACAGCGTCACCCATCGTATTGCCGATAATCCAGTCTGCGCCGCCGTACGAAGGATCCTTATCGGGATTCCAGGTCAGGCCACCCCACTGAGGCTCGATTGAGACAGCCGAGCGATCGTGGATGTCGACAACGACATGCGAAGCGGCGGTATTTGAGTTGTAGCCGCTGTAAACGAGGAAGTTGTACTCGGGATCAGAAGTATAAAGGTTGACCAGACGCAACAGGTTGGGATCTTTCTTATTGCGCTGCACGGGGAATTCCCACAGGATATCCTCGTAGGTGTAACCACCCTGGAAGGTGAATCGTGCGGTAGCCCAGCCATCGATGATCAGAGCCGAACCGTAGTCCTCCCAGTCAGCCTCGCCGTTACCACCTGCTGAGATAGTGATGTTGGCGCGGGCAGTAGCCGATTTCTGAACCGAACCGTTGGCATAGGTGACAACAGTAGCAAAGTAAGTGCCGTCGCCGTCAATGGGCAGGAATATCTGCTGGGCCTCGCCCTTGGGGGTGATGCTCATCGACTCAACCGAGCCGTCGATCACAGCCTGAACAGCCTCGTCGGCATTTTTGGCGAGAACCATGGCCACTTTGGCCTCCTGAACATCATCGCCGAGCTCAACGCTGCAGACAGCCTGATAGTCGCCTGTAGTCACGTCGTTGAACAGACCGGTGTAGGTGATGTTTGCAGCGTAGTCGCCGTAGATACCGCCGGGCAGTACGAGCACAGCATTGCCGTCAGAATTGACACCGAAGAATTTACCGCCGTCGTAAAGAGGGAAGTACATCAGCAGAGAGCCCTTGGGGAAGGTGATCACCTTGTCGGCCAGTTTACCATAGAGGTTAGAGTAGCCGCCCGAGAGATTCTCCTCGCAGTCTGACATGATCATGATGTTGCCGTAGTCCTCGTTGAAATCCATACCGGTAGCCTGAGCGGGAATGAACACCTTGTCAGGGTTGGTGGCATCGATATAGAAGTAGCTGTCGGTTGCACCGGTCGCGTCATCCCAGATAAATCCGAAATACTTAGACAAGGGACCATAGAGGTTGACGAGGCGGTAGTAGCCGGGCTTGAGCAGGCTCTCCTGGATCTCGAGAGACAGCATCGTGGTATTTGTGATACCGAAGCTTTCCCAATCGAACATTTCAGAGAAGCATGTCTCGATATACTGTGCTGTACCGAGGGTCTTGTAGGGCTCGGCGACGGCTACAGTCAGAGTGAAGGTATTGTTGCCATATTCAGATACGGCAACACCATCGGCAAACGAAAGGGTCACAGAGGCTCTCTTGCCGTAGCCGATAGCCTCGGCGTCGCATGTGATCTGCATGGTGGCGGCATTCTGGTCGGCATCGAAGTGAACAGACGAGGGTACGGTGAACACGCCGGCAGCCTCGGTAGTAGATGTGATTGTATAATCTGCCGCACCACTTACATCATAGCGGTTTACAGTGACCTCAAACTGTACCGGCGCCAGTTCGATAACAGACTCGGTCTTAGCCTGAGCCGGGAAGTACACGCCGGGCGACTGGGGACCGGGTACGTAATCGTCATCGTCGCTACAAGCTGTGAATACACCCGAGAGAGCGACAGCTGCGATGAGTGAATATTTGAAGAATTTCATGTTTTTTTGTCTTTTACTGATTTATGAAATTATTCTGCCCAGGGCACCGGAACGGGACGGTCAGCTATCTCATTGTTATCGTCTTTATCGATAGCCTTGTTGGCACTGATCTCAGTATCAGGCAGACAGTAGATACGGTTTGCGGCATTTGCCGGGATTACGAAAGTAAAAGAGTAAGGAGCGTGAGCGCGTGTACGGTCGACGGTCTTGCACAGACGCTGATACTCGTAGTACATCAGACCTTCGCCCCAGAGCTCGACACGCTTCTGCTGGAAAATCTCGTCCTGCAGCTCGGCAGCCGAGGTAGCCTTGCTTGCGAAGGCCGGGTCGCGGTAGGTCTTCACGAATGACTCGAGAGTAGCCTTGCCCTGTGCCACGCCGGCGCTCATGCCCTGTGCCTCGGCGAGGATGTAGTACATCTCCTCGATACGCATCTTGGGATAGTCCTGAGCGTTGGTGGTCTGCATGAGCACACCCTGATAAGAGTCAAACTTGACGTTGGTGTAAGGATAGATCGGGCCGTTGCCGCTGAAGTTTGCATAGCTGGGCACGTCGGTAACGTAAGAATCGACATAAGCCTGCTGTGCGGCGCTGAGGTTGGGCGACTGATAGTTCTCGTCGATAAACCAGCCTTTGCGCACATCGGTGGCGGGAATCGATTCCCAGAGATCTTTCGAGATCCAGCGCCAGCCGCCTACATTGGTATAACCGTCGCAGAAAGTACAAGCCATCGAGGGCCAGTTGACGATGCCGGTCTGCACCAGATCGTCGGTCTCTGCAACCGCGAAGCCCCACATCCAGTTGGTCTCGTTAAGACTGGTGAAGGTAGGATGGTTGACCTCGTCGATAGTGGCCGGACGACCGTTGAACGAGGTGATGGCAGCCTGGGCGTCAGCGGCAGCCTCGGCATATTTGCCCATCGACATGTAGGCACGGGCGCGGATACCGTAGGCGGTAGCCAGCGAGATCATACGCTTGGGTTTGTCGCTGATCACATTCTCGGCCTTGATGGGGGTAGCCCCAAGCAGCTCGATGGCACTTGTTGCGTCGGCAAGGATCTGGCCATACATCTGCTCGAGGGTGGCGCGGGGCACACCGGTAGAAGCAGCCTCAGATGCATTCTCGTCGGTCACGACAGGCACGCACTTGGCCGAGGGGTTCACCTGATAGTTGAACTGATAGATCTGTGCGAGCATCCAGTAGTCGGTGGCACGCTGGCCCAGAGACTGGGCACGGAAGAACATCAGGGTCGGCTCCTCGGTATCGGCCGGGATAGCGGCGAGGTTGTCGTTGCAGATCTTGATATTCTCGTAGACGGGATCCCAGTACATGACGGTTACATAGGATGTAGGACCGTTAGAGCCGAAAGACTGCCAGTTGCGGAACCAGTTGTAACCGCTGTCGGTGCCGTTCATGTCGGCGGTCATCATATCCATGCCGAGCATGATGGCGGGATAACCGAAATCGAAGTGGACATTGGCCGCGTCAAGGTACGGACCGAGGCGCAATGTCTGGCTGTAGAGCGCTGAAACGCTTGCCGAGGCGAGCTCGGGTTTCTTGCTCAGCGCATCCTCTTTCTGGTCGGTGCTGACGTAGCCGCCCATGTATTCGGTGTCAAGATCGGCGCAAGAGGCCATCGAACCGAGTGTGAGAGCTACGGCAACGTATTTGATTGAATTTTTCATTTCTTTTGACATTAATCAGGATGGATCAATTAGAAGCTTACGCGGATACCGCCCGAGATAGCGCGGATGGGAGAGTAGGTGTAGTTGCTCGAACCGTAGTTTGAGCTGGCCGACATGACCTGACGGGGATCGAGACCTTTGCGCTTGGTCCAGAGGGCTACGTTCTCGGCGGCGCCATACACACGCAGTGACTCGATACCGAATTTGCGGGTGAACGATTTGGGCAGAGTGTAGCCGAGCGAGATGTTGGTCAGCTGCAGATAGTTGCTTGAGATGAGGAAACGGTCACTGTTAGCAGACATATAGTTCTTGCTTGCCTCGGTATAGACAGCGGGGATATCGCTGTCGGGGTTGGCGGGAGACCATGCGTTGAGCAGATCTTTGTGGAACGACGATGCCGATGTGGTGCTCATGGTGTTCTGATAACCCGAGTCGAGCATCTTGCCACCGAACTGGTAAGAGAAAGCGACCGACAGATCGACGCCGAATGCGGCTACCGTTGTGCCGAAACCGCCGTAGGCGAGAGGAGCGATGCGGCCCTGATGCTTAGAGTTGGTGCGGCGTGCCTTATCCCAGTCGTTGGTCTTGTAGGGCTCGCTCCAGCCTGTATGTTTGCCGTTCTCGTCGGTGATCTCGTCACGGGCCCAGTAGAGAGCCTGGCCGAGGAATGCGTTGGTCACGCCGTGGTTGTCGACCATCTGGTCCATCTCTTCCTGGGTCTTGAGTGTACCGGCATACTGCGGCAGGTAGAGGTCATAGATCGAGTGGCCCTCACGCAGGTGCTGATATGTGCCACGCTCCCATACCATCTCACCCTCGACCTCGGTCATGATGTCTTCGGGGAGTTTGAGGATCTTGTTCCAGCCGAAAGTGATGTTGGCGTAGATATCCCAGGTGATGTCCTTGGTGTTGACGGGACGGTAGTTGAGGTCGAGCTCAAAACCGTTGTTACGCATCGAACCGATGTTGGCAGGTATCGAAGAGTAGCCGAGCGAGGGAGCTACGGGCAGGTTGAAGAGCATGTCAGAGGTCTGACGGTTGTAGTACTCGATGGTACCGCTCAGCATGCCTTTCCAGAAGCTGAAGTCGAAACCGACGTTGAACGCGTTGGAGGTCTCCCATGTCAGATTGACGTTACCTTTCTGAGCGAGCTCGCCGTCGTTGAATACGCCGTTGCTGCCGTTTACCACATAGAAGTCGGCCCAGGGCATGTAGAGGGTTGAGCTGCCGATACCGTCGTTACCGTTCTGACCGAACGATGCGCGGAATTTGAGCAGGTCGAGGTTGCCGGTGAAATCCTGCATGAAGTTTTCCTTGGCGATATCCCAGCCGGCAGATACCGACCAGAATGTACCCCAGCGGTGGGTGGGAGCGAAGCGGCTCGAACCGTCACGACGGACAGAACCCATGAAGTAGTAGCGGCCGTCGAATGTGTATTTGCCGCGGAAGAGGAAGCCACGGTGGCTGAGCTCACGGCGTGAGCCGGCGGTGTCTTTATTGTCGATCGTGTTGCTTACGAACGGCACGAGGGGCTGATAGAGGTTGGTACCCTGGCCCGAGAGATTCTCGACGCCATACTCCTCAGACTCGTAACCGGCCATGAGATCCATCTCATGTATGTCGGCGAAGGTATGGTTGTAAGAAACAAGAGTCTGGAGAGTCACATCATAAGCGCGGGCCTGCGACTGCACGACCTGGCCGCCCATGGTGGCGAACTGGCCGTAGAGGCCGTTAAGCAGGGTATGGCCACGCTGATTGTTGAGGAAGTAGCCTACATTCTCGACAATGGTAAGGCCCTTGACGGGAGTCAGGATGGCATACCATTTGGCATCCAGAATATCTGACAGATAGTCTCTTTTGTCGTAAAGGAGCGAACCTGCGGGGTTACCGTTGGGGATACGGCCATATCGGCCCACGCCCAGACCATAGTCGGTCTTTGTGCCGTCGCCATAGTCGTAGATAGGCAGACCGTAGGTATCGTTGTAAAGGATATTGCCGTCGGCACCGCGCACGTAAACGGGGTACATGGGTGCCAGACCGTTGATGAAGTAGAATGCGCTGCCCGACGAAGAGCTGAGCTCCTGGTCGCGGGGATCACCGCTGTTGGTATATACATATGAGAGGCTTGTACCTACCTTCAGCCATTTCTTGGCCTGATAGTCGACGGTGGCACGGGTAGACAGACGGTTGAAGTGCGAACCCTTGATGATACCCTCGTCCTCGAGGTAGCTGCCCGACAGATAGTACTGCAGACGGTCGGTACCGCCTGATACCGATACGTTGTACTCCTGACGCAGACCGTGGATCAGAGTCTCTTTGGCCCAGTCGTCGGCGATATAATAGTAGTTGCCGTCAACGTGGCCGGGAGTGGCATAGGGGTTGAACTTGCCGTTGGCGTCGAAGAACGACTGGCCTTCGGGAACGCTCCAGGTCTGATAACCGATAGAAGACCAGATGTTTTTGTTCACAGCCGCATTGGCAGCGACAGGATCCTGGACATCATAGAAGTTGACCTGAGTGTTATAGAGGGCACGATAATATGTTTCCATCCACTGACGCTGATCGGTCATCACGTCGTAGTTGGGCAGAGCGCGTGAGTTGGAACCCCAGCGTGCGTCGAGGGTGACGATTGCCTTGCCTTCCTGACCTTTCTTGGTGGTGATCAGGATGACACCGTTGGCACCGCGGGCACCGTAGAGAGCGGTCGAGGCGGCGTCCTTGAGGACGGTCATCTCGACGATATCCTGGGGTGCGATGTTGGCGGGGTCGCCCATGTAGGGCACACCGTCTACGACGTAGAGGGGAGCCGACGAAGCGTTGATAGAGCCTGTACCGCGGACACGTACTGTGGGCGACGAACCGGGCTGACCGGTCGAGCTCATGGTCTGTACGCCCGAAACCTTACCGTTGAGGGCGGTGACCACGTTGGCCACAAGAGCGTCTTCGAGCTGATCGGCCTTGACGACACTGGCGGCGCCCGTGTACTCAGAGCGCTTGGCTGTACCGTAGGCTACGGCGATCACCTCGTCGAGGGCATTGGCTGCGGGCTCCATGCGGATCATGAGTTTACTCTGACCGATAGCGGCTGTCTGGGTCTTGTAACCCACATAAGACACTGTCAGGTGAGAGGCATTGGCGGGCACGACGATGGTGAAGTCACCGTCGGCATCCGTTGTAACACCCATGGCATTGTTGCCTGCTGTCACAGAGGCGCCAATTAACGGCTCGTCGTTAGTGGCGTCGACGACAGTACCCTTGACCGTACGCGTCTGAGCCGACGCACACAGGCCGATAGAAAGTACTGCCACAAGTAATAGAAACAGCTTTTTCATACTTTAAATTAGTTAGACATAGATGAATGAAGTGATTGAAATTTCTGTTGTCATATCATCCCGAAAGTGTCTACCTCACGGGATAATTTTTGCAAAGATAAATATTTTTCAATAATATTAAGCAAATTGTTGCAACTTTTTCTCGATTTTAACACTTTTGGTTGTGATTTGCCACTCAATGTTTCCTCGGCGCTCGCAAGATGTCACATCGCACGACATCCGCACCGCATTGCTAAACAATTATGTTTTAGAGCATAAGGAGCGCCGCGAAAAAGAATTGCATCAGGGCGGCATTATCGGTGCATGACAGATTTGCGATATTTTGTTTTTTATGTACCTTTGTAGTGCCGAAACCGCACAGTATTTTTACACATTATTATATATAGCAAGATGGCAAACTGGTTTGAATGTAAAGTAAGATATGACAAGCTCCAGGAGAACGGAGCCGCAAAAAAAGTGACCGAACCCTACCTTGTCGACGCGCTCAGCTTCACCGAGGCCGAGGCCCGCATCACCGAGGAACAGCGCCCGTTTATCTCGGGCGAATTTGACGTCGCCGCTGTCAAGCGCAGCAAGATCGCCGAGATCGCGTTCAACGACGAAGGCGACAAATGGTATCTCGCCCGCATCGGCTTTATCACCGTCGACGAGAAGACCGGCGTCGAGAAGCGCTCGATAGCCCAGATACTCGTGCAGGCTACCGGGTTCAAGAACGCCTACGACACCCTGCTCGAATATATGAAGGGCACCCAGGCCGACTATGACATCGTATCGATCGCCGAGACTCCGCTGATGGATGTCTACCGCATGAAGGTGGTGGAATGATGCGTCACTCCATAGCCGACACCGTCGCCGCCCTGCGCGCCTCGCTCCCCGAGGGCGTAGGCTTGGTGGCTGTGTCGAAATTCCATCCGGCCGAGGCCATCGAGGAGGCCTACAGCGCCGGACAGCGTATATTCGGCGAGAGCCGCGTGCAAGAGCTCGTGGCCAAGGCCGACGCCCTGCCCGCCGACATACAGTGGCACATGATCGGCCATCTGCAGACCAACAAGGTCAAACCCCTCATCGGGCGCGTGGCCCTGATCGAGAGTGTCGACTCGGAGCGTCTGCTCGAGCTGATCGACCGCCTGTCAGACGAGCACGGGGTGGTGACACGAGTGCTGATGCAGGTGCACGTGGCAGCCGAAGAAACAAAATTCGGCTTCACTCCCGACGAGCTCATCGACTACTTCGCCCGCCGGGCCTACCGCAACCTGCGCGCCACCCACATCTGCGGCGTGATGGGCATGGCCACAAACACCGACGACATGACGCGCGTACGGGCCGACTTCGAGGCCATCGCGGGCCTGCGCCGGCGCATCGCGGCGATGTGCGACGATCTGTGCGGTTTCGACACCGTATCGATGGGTATGAGCGACGACTATCTGACAGCAATCGAGTGCGGGTCGACTCTCGTGAGAATCGGCTCGGCCATTTTCGGCGAGCGCATTTGACCGGACTATTGAGAAATTATCAACCGCTGTCAACTTTTTGGCTTGTACAAAGTTATTTTTTTAGTATCTTTGCGCAAAACTATGACTATGCATAACTAAAACCCTAATAATAGCCTTATGTCTAACAACACAGTCAAATCCTCAAAAAGCGGATCGCAGGGACGCACGATCGCCATCGTGGCGATGTTCTTCCTCTTCGCGATGATCTCTTTTGTAACCAACCTTGCCGCACCGCTCGGCACCATCTGGAAGAACAGTTACGAATGGTCGGGCATGCTCGGCAACCTGATGAACTTCCTGGCCTATCTCTTCATGGGCATCCCCGCCGGCAACATGCTCGTGAAAGTCGGATACAAGAAAACGGCGCAGTACGCGATGGTCGTGGGCCTCGTAGGCCTCGTGCTGCAGTGGCTCTCAAGCTTTGTCGGCACCGAGACCGGTGTCTTCGAGGTGCAGGGAACCATGGTGACCCTCAACTTTATCATCTATCTGCTTGGCGCGTTCATATGCGGTTTCTGCGTATGCATGCTCAACGTCGTGGTCAACCCGATGCTCAACCTGCTCGGCGGCGGCGGCAACAAGGGTAACCAGCTCGTGCAGATGGGCGGCTCGTGCAATTCGCTGGCCGGCACCCTCACCCCGCTCTTCGTGGGCATGCTCGTAGGTCAGGTGACCGTCGCCACCAGCATGACCGACGTGACCCCGCTGCTCTTCATCGCCATGGGCGTGTTCGTGCTGGCGTTCATCGTCATATCGGCTGTGGCCATCCCCGAGCCAAATCTCGGCGCCAAAAAGGTGAAATACAGCCACTCGCCCTGGAACTTCCGTCACACCGTGCTGGGCGTGATCGGCATCTTCTTCTATGTCGGCATCGAGGTCGGCATCCCCGGCGTGCTCCTTTTCTATCTGAGCGACTCAGCCGCATCGGGCATCACCGTCAACGCTACGGCAGTGGCAGGCGGCGTTGTGGCCATCTACTGGCTGCTCATGCTCGTAGGCCGTCTGACATCAAGCGCCATCTCGGGCAAGGTGTCGAGCCGTGCCCAGCTCATCTTTGTCTCGCTGGTGGCCATCCTGCTCATCCTCGGCGCCATCTCGCTGCCGTCGTCTTACCGTGTGTCGATGCCCGCATATAGCGTCGAAGACGGCTTCACAATGGCATCGGTGCCCACCAAGGCCCTGCTCTTCGTGCTCTGCGGCCTCTGCACCTCAGTGATGTGGGGCGGCATATTCAACCTCGCCGTCGAGGGCCTCGGCAAATACACCGCCCAGGCTTCGGGCATCTTCATGATGATGGTCGTAGGCGGCGGCGTGATGCCCGTGATACAGAACGCCATAGCCGACTCGGCCGGCTACATGGTTTCATACTGGCTGGTCATCGCCATGCTCGCCTACCTGCTCTTCTACGGTCTGATCGGTTCGCGCAATGTCAACACCGACATACCCGTCGACGAGGAAGAGGAGGTGCCCAACTCTCTCTGACCCTGACAAGATCACCCAAGGCCGGCGGCAACACGCCGCCGGTCAATCTATACAACGAAACATATATAATATGAATGTCAATGTAATGAAACACGCGGCCGACAACATCCGCATCCTCGCGGCGTCAATGGTCGAAAAAGCCAAGTCGGGCCACCCGGGCGGCGCCATGGGCGGTGCCGACTTTGTCAATGTGCTGTATTCCAAATTCCTGGTGACCGACCCCGACGATCCCACATGGTTTGGCCGCGACCGCTTCTTTCTCGACCCCGGACACATGTCGCCCATGCTGTATGCGGTGCTGGCGCTGACGGGCAAGTTCACAATTGACGAGTTGCGCGAGTTCCGCCAGTGGGGCAGCGACACACCGGGCCACCCCGAAGTCGACCCCCGCAAAGGCATCGAGAACACATCGGGCCCGCTCGGACAAGGCCACACCATGGCCGTCGGCTGCGCATTGGCCGAGAGATTCATGGTGGCACGGTTCGGCGAGACTGTTGCCCACAAGACATATGCATTCATATCTGATGGCGGCATTCAGGAAGAAATCTCGCAGGGCGCCGGCCGCATCGCCGGATACCTCGGCCTGGGCCAGCTGATTATGTTCTACGACTGCAACGGCGTGCAGCTCTCGACCGACGTCAACGAGGTCGACGAGGAAGACTACGCCGCCAAATACCGCGCATGGGGCTGGAATGTCATCGAAATCGACGGCAACGACCCCGAGCAGATCTACCGGGCCATCGCCGAGGCCCACAAAGAGGTAAAGCGCCCCACCCTGATTCTGGGCCGCACGGTCATGGGCAAAGGCGCCGTGACCGCCGAAGGCTCGAATTTCGAGGGCAAATGCTCGACACACGGACAGCCCCTGAGCAAATCAGGCGCCGACTATGCCGCCACCGTACGCAATCTCGGCGGAGACCCCGACAACGCATGGCAGATTTTCGATGACGCACGCGAGCTCTATGCCGCCCGCGACGCCGAGCTGCGACGCATCGTGGCCGAGCGCCGCAAGGCCCATCGCGAGTGGATGGACGCCAACCCGCAGCTCGCCGCCGAGTTCGAGAGCTGGATGAGCGGCGAGATACCCGCCATCGACTACGACTCTATCACTCCAAAAGCCGGATGCGCCACACGCCAGGCTTCATCTGATTTCCTCGCATATCTGGCCAAGCACGTCGGCAATATGATCGTAAGCTCGGCCGACCTTGCCAACTCCGACAAGACCGACGGATTTATCAAAGGCGGAGCCAAAGCGTTCGTTCCCGGCGACTTCAGCGGAGCATTCCTCCACGCCGGCGTCAGCGAGCTCACCATGGCCGCCATAATGAACGGCATCGCCCTGCATGGCGGACTTGTGGCCGCCTGCGGCACATTCTTCGTATTCTCAGACTATATGAAACCCGCCGTACGCATGGCCGCGCTGATGGAGCTGCCCGTCAAATACGTATGGTCGCACGACTCGTTCCGTGTGGGCGAGGACGGCCCCACCCACGAGCCAATCGAGCAAGAAGCCCAGATACGTCTGCTCGAGGAGGTACGCAACTTCAGCGGTCGCCCCTCGCTGCTCGCACTGCGCCCCGCCGACGCGGCCGAGACACTCGTATGCTGGGACATGGCCATGCACAACGACGCCACCCCCACCGCACTGATACTCACCCGTCAGGACATAGCCGACCTGCCGGCACCCGACGGCGACCGCCGCAAAGCCGCCGAACAGGCACGCCGAGGCGGATACGTGGTGCTCGACCCCGCCGATCCCGCCGTGGTGCTTGTCGCCAACGGATCTGAGGTGTCGCTGCTCTGCAAAGTCGCCGAAATGCTCGACGCCGACGGCATCGCCGCACGCGTCGTGTCGGTTCCCTCGATCGGACTATTCAACGAGCAGGCCAAAGCCTACCGCGCCGAGGTGCTTCCGGCCGGCATACCCCACTTCGGTCTCACAGCCGGTCTGCCCTCGACACTGCGACAGATCAGCGGATTCGACGGCGAGGTGTTCGGGCTGGCCCGTTTCGGCGCATCGGCGCCCTTCAAGGTTCTCGACGAGAAATTCGGTTTCACCCCCGACAATATTTATACACGCGTCCGCGCGATGCTCGCCGACTGACACCGGACTCACTCAGGAAAAGACTTTGCATTTTATAACCCAAACCAATAAAAAGAGAGCCGGAAAAGTATTTTTTCGACACCAGACAACATTTTTTTAGGTTTTTTAGTTATAATATCAACAAAAGTTTGTAACTTAGCGCCCGAAAATCCGAGAATTAGATAATATTCATTAATCATTCAACCAAATAAACTGTAATTCCTATGAAGAAAATTACATTGCTCGCATGCGCCTGCGCTCTCTTCAGCCAGTCGCTTGTCGCTCAGGAGACCCAGGAAGTTCAGTATGTTGAGGACGCAACTCAAGGTTGGCTTATCAACTCGTTCAAGGACAACTGGTTTATCACCGCTCAGGGTGGTATCGACGCTTACTTCTCGCACCACGACGTTGTGCGCGACTTCGGCGACCGTATCGCTCCCGCAGCCAATCTCTACGTCGGCAAATGGTTCACTCCCGTTTGGGGTGCCCGCATCGGCGTTGAATGGATGAGCCTCAAAGGTATGGGCGACAAAGGTTCGCTCGGTATGCTCCCCAACGAGCCCATGACCGGCGGCTACTACAAGACCCGCCAGTCTGAGATCGGTCCGGCCTTCGACGTTATGGCCAACCTGACCAACCTCTTCTGCGGCTACAAACCCGGCCGTATCTACAACTTCACCCTCTACATGGGTGCCGGTGGCTACTGGACAATGATCCACGACCTCGACCGCAACGGCAACGCTGACGGCTGGAAACAGGCTCACGACAAGGTCCTCACATTCCGTGCAGGTTTCATCAACTCGTTCAACATCAGCAAGCAGATGCAGATCTCTCTCGACCTGCGCGCTTCTGCTATCGACGGTGTGCATGACGACATTGCTACCGCCGGTGAGAACCGCACCTACCTCGCTGTTCAGGCTTACCTCGGCCTTACCTACAACTTCCGCGACCGCGAGTGGCATCACCCCGTCGTTCCCGTTTGTCCTCCTGCTGAGAACTGCGACGCTCTCCGCGCCCGTCTCGCTGCCGCCGATGCCCGCATCGCCGACCTCGAGGGCCAGCTCCGCGACTGCCTCAACCGCCCCACTCCCGCTCCCGTCGAGGCTAAGGCTCCCCTTGCAACCATCTACTATCCCATCAACGTTTACCGTCTGACCAAAGAAGACAACAACGTACTCGAGGCTATCGCCAACGTGATGAAGGACAACACCAACACCAAGTATGTCCTCACCGGCTGGGCCGACAACTACACCGGTACCGACGCCATCAACGTACGTCTGCGTCACAACCGTGTAAACGGCGTTTACAACAAGCTCGTCAAGTGCGGCGTTCCCGAATCGCAGCTCACCGCTACCACCAACAATGGTAACCTCTGCGACCTCGGCGAGAAGTATGTAGCTCTCGACCGCGCCGTGACTATCGAGGAGGCTGAATAATCGTCAACCCCACGATAACCGCATTACGCCGCCCGGCTCGCCGGGTGGCGTAATTTTTTTTGCCGTACCACATCTCACATTGCGTCCGTCTTGTTACTCTTATCCCATTAAAAACCACAAAACAATCAAAAATCACAAATATTATTGCATAAAAGTTTGAAAACATGCAAAAATTATATACATTTGCAAAAATTCATACCAGACAACGTTATATCCAGGCTTCGAAAGCTAAATCAGTTTCAAATCCAATCATAATTAATTCAAATGAATCTAAAAACTACTATTCTATCGCTTGCGATGGCTCTCGCCCTGCCCATAGGAGCGTCTGCCGCTGCGACAGGACAGTCAAAAGCTGCTGATTTCACGCCTTTTGACAACCCGTCGTATATCAAGATGACGCCCGAGCAGGGAGTCGTCAAGTCACTTCACGAATTCACAGTGTCTGTTCCGTCTGCCGAGATGCTTGATTTCACAACATTTGAAGACGTCACACTCATCGACCAGCCCACCGGCAAGACCATCTGTTCAGCCGAACTCGACTATGGCGGCATGACAGACCTGACCATCACCCTTGACCAGGAAATCACAGCTCCGGGCAGCTATGTGCTGGTAATTCCCGAAGGAACACTCTTCAACGACTCATGGTCGTCTGGTACGGAAGAATATCCCGAGACAAAATGGCTGTACATCATCGAGGACAACGGGCCTACACCCGGTCCGGGCGGAGAACTCAAGCCTTTCGAAAACGATGCCATCTACACTATCAGCCCGGCACAAGGCACCGTAAAGAGCCTTTCAGAGCTGATACTCGCCATTGATACGCCCGAGCAGGTATGGATGACTGACTGGCCCGATGGCTTTGTATCAGATGCCGAGACCGGCGAGAAAGTAAGTGACATCGAATATGACTTCGGCGATACAGATCAAGAGGTTGTCATCTTAATTAAACAGGAGATCAAGACAGCCGGCACCTACATTGTCAATATCCCCGAAGGCGACATCTTCACTTACGATTCAAATTTCGATGAAACATACTTCCCGGCAAGCAAATGGCTCTACACAGTCGAGCCCGGCGACGAGCCCGTTCCCGGCCCTGATCCCGAGGAGCCCAAGCCGTTTGACAACCCCGCACGCTACACCATGCATCCTGCACAGGGCGAGGTTGGCACTCTGCAGACTTTCTACCTCGAGGTAGCCGATTGCGGAAATCTCGATCCCAACAAACGGGGCGAAAAGACCGTTCTCACCAATTTCGACACAAAAGAGACTGTAGCCGACGGATACCTCGAATTCCTCGACGGTATGGAAGGCGGTTATGACGACTATACAACCCTCAAGTTTGTCCTCGATAACAAACTTGTGACACCCGGCACATACGTGCTGACCATACCGGCAGGTGCGATTGAAATCGACTATTACGAAGCAAATCCCGAGCTCAAGTTCCTCTATACCGTGACCGGCCAGGAAGATCCCACTCCCGGTCCCGATCCCACTCCCGACTTCCCCGCAATCGAGAATCCCGGCATCGAGATCGACCCCGCACAGGGTGTTGTCGAGGAGCTCGCTTTCTTCACAGTCACATTCATCGACGAGGAGATGGTTTTCATCGATGGATTTATGCCCACCGTATATCTCAAGGACGAGGCTACCGGCCAGACCGTTGTCGAAGGCTTTATCGAGGAAGGCTCTGAGCTGAACACCGTCGACGTATGGCTTGACGAAGAGGTTACCACCGATGGCACATATATTCTCGAGATTCCCGGCGGCTTAATCAGCGGCGAGGAAGATTACGTCGATGATATTCTCTTCCGCTACCGTATCGGCGAGGAGCCCGTTGATCCCGACCAGCCCAAACCGTTTGACAACCCCGCAGGATTCAGCATGTTCCCCGACCAGGGTGTCGTGACATCAATGCGCCAGTTCGTAATCGAATACAGCGACGCCGCTTTCCTTGACTGGGATGCCGACATCGCTCAGGATATCGCTCTCATCAATCAGAAGACAGGTGAGAAAGTGTGCGGTGTCACAGTCGAGGAAGACGGAGATTCATATATCTCGCTCGTGATTACTCTCGACCAGACAGTCAGCACACCCGGCACCTACGTACTCGACATTCCCGAGGGAGCGCTCTACGACTACATGGATCCTACCACCCCGCTGCCCGCTACCAAATGGCTGTACATAATCGAGGGTGATGAGCCCGTCGAGCCCGAGTTCAAGCCCTTCGAGAACGATGGCGTTGTGATCAATCCCGAGCAGGGCAAATACACCTCGCTCGAGTCGTTCGAACTCCTGTTTGATATCCAGATGCCGGCAATCAACTCGACCAAGATCATTACTCTTGTAGACAATGCCAGCGGTGAGGTCGTTGCAAACGGCAAAGCCACCGAGGGCGCCGTGCTCAACTCGATGCTGATCGATCTCGACAAAGCCATCACCACTCCCGGCGCTTATACCCTTGTCTGCCCCGAAGGCACGTTCTACAACGGTGGATCATGGGATGAGGAAGACCTGCCCGAGTTCAAGTTTGCATATATCGTAGCCGAAGACGGCGAACCCAACGAACCCGTAGCCGACAACTTCTTTGTAAATCCCGATCCCGCTGACGGCGAAATCGGCACTCTCGACCGTATCATCATCACCTACCCCAACTACTCGGCCGTCTACAAGCACACATATTGCGAGGGTGAGGTTACAGTCAAGAACGCCGACGGCACCATCGTTGCCAAAGGCGAGTTGTCTCAGGACAGCGAAGGCGCACCCAACGAGATACTTATCACCTTCTCACAGGCTATCACCGAACGCGGCACCTACACCGTCAACATACCCAAACGCGCCATGACACTCGGCGATATGAGCCACGCCAAATTCTCGGCACCCATCGAGCTGACCTACCAAGTCAGCGGCGCCGACGGCATCAGCGACATCAGCGTCGATATCAATGGCGATGCCGAGCTCTACAACCTGCAGGGCATCCGCGTCAACAATCCCGCAGCCGGTCAGGTCTACCTGCTGCGCAAGGGCGACAAATTTGTCAAAGTACTGGTGAAGTAATCACCCGCACCCCATAATCGATCAGGGCGTCGGCACTATGTGCCGGCGCCCTGATTTATTTAGAGTCGGTCCGATGATATAAGTAAACGGGGTTATCAATTTAATCCGATGGCCACTCCAATGCCGGTTACAATCAACCCCACGATCATTATCACACCCCACACGGTTATTAACCTTCTCATCTCGGGGCTGACCGGGCCGAATTGAAAACCGGCAATAAAGGGATGCGGTTTCGAGCTGTCCCCTTTACGTGTCTCAAGACCTTTTACTGCCACATAAATGCCATATGCCGCACCCACCAGCATAATGCCTAATCCGGCGTAGATAAATATGCTTGCCATTACGAATTTTATTTACATATCAACTGAAAATATGCTTCAGCCAGTCTACCATACGCTGCATGGCGTTGCGCACAGCCTTGACAAACGGCGAGGGCGAGGCAGCGAGGTCGATCGACATCGGGTCGACGAATGTTGTCAGAGCCACCTCCTCGCCAAACTGCTCGGGGAAAATCACGATCAGATTGCTGCTCGAGAAACTACGCTGCAGCAGACCGGGCATCTCGGTCACCTCTTCGGTATAAGACACTGAGTTTGATCGTGCGCTGATTACCACAAACAGATCGTCGTCGAGAATGCGCGGCGTGAGCAATATCATCTCGTCGTGCGAGGCAATCGTGCGGAATTCGCAACGTATGTCGTAATTGCCATGATAGATCACACCGCGTATCAGCGGCTGTATATCGTCGTGGCAGCAGAATATCACACGACAGCCCAATTGCAGTGCCAACCGGGCCACACAACGCACCCAGCGTGAGAATCCTGTCTCATACTGTGCCCCGCGGGGCACCGACACCACGATGCGTGTGACGGTATTCAGCGGTATGAAACTACGGTAGATGATCACCATGCGGTTGGTCGATCGCAGCAGCTGCTCGATCTTGCTGCCATAGAAGGTGTCGATCACTGTCGTACGGCGGTGCAGGCCTATCACGATCTCGGTGATGTCGCGTTCGGCAGCCGCATTGAGTATTCCCGTCACGGTATTGATGTCAAAACGTTCGATCTCGTCGAGCTTCAGATTGGCCGACGCCGAGATGCGGCGGGCTATATCGAGCGAATTGCGCGAGACAGCCTTTGATTGCGATGAGTTGTCGTTGCGCACATGTATGGCATAGAAATTATGTCGGCCGGCCTGATTGCGCATCAGCACACCCAACTCGACAAGCGATGGCACGGTGAGGGGATTCGACACGGCGATGAGCGTATTGTTGACACGCGTATGACGCAGTATGTCGTCTTCGCTCAGTGTGCTTATCTTCAGCTTGGCGGCGCCGGCGGCGGTGATGACAGGTGCGATGCCGCATGTAAAGAGTATGACGGCGATCGTGGCATTGAGCACAATCTCGTCAAACATGCCCATATTGTAGCCCAGCGTCACCACAGCCAGGGCCACGGCCGTATGTGCCGACGTCAGACCGAACATCACATTGCGGCTCGACGAATCATAATTGTTGACACGCTGTGTTATAAACGCCGGGATCCATTTTGACACCAGAGCCACAGCCAGCATTATGCCTGCCGTGAGCAGCGTATCGGTGTTGAGCAACACTCGCAGGTTGATCATCATGCCCACGCTGATCAGAAAGTAGGGTATAAACAGAGCGTTGCCCACAAACTCTATCGACGACATCAGCGGTGACGCCGGCGGCACATACCGGTTGAGCACCAGCCCCGCAAAAAATGCGCCAAGCACTGCCTCGAGACCGATGACCTGGCCTGTCCAGGCGGCCAGAAAGACCATTGCCAGCACAAACACATACTGGTTGACTCGGTCTGAATAGTTTTTAAAGAACCAGCGCGTCAGTCGCGGATAGATATACAGTATCGCCCCTACCCACACAGCCATGCGGGCAAGCATCCACACCATCGCGCCGAGGCTGAACTCGCCGTCGCGGCTGATATTGACCGTTGCGGCAAGCACCAGCAGGGCGCCGGTCACGGCGATGATCGTGCCGACGACCGCCACGAGCACAGCCGGAGTTTTCGTAATGCCGAATCGGGCGGCCACCGGATATGATATAAGGGTATGCGAGGCATACATCGAGCCGAGCAACAGCGATGTCACCCAGTCGAGTCGCAGCAGCCAGACGCTCGTCAGCACGCCCATCACAAGAGGTATGAGCAGCGTGAGCAGTCCGAACAGCAAACCGCGGCGCAGATTGAGCCGCAGATGGAACATATCTATCTCAAGACCGGCCAGGAACATCAGGTAGAGCAGCCCCACCTGACCGAAGATCGCAAAACTCGAGTCGGCCTGCAGCACGTCAAACCCGTAGGGGCCGATGACCACACCCGCCACTATCATGCCGATGATATGCGGCACTTTGAGACGGTTGAGCAGCAGCGGTGCAAGCAATATGATTACCAATACGATAAAGAATATCTGCACGGGCTGGGTGACGAGAGCGGCTGCAATCATGACAGGGCGGTTGAGAGAGTTGACAAGGCTATAAATCAACGGCGTGCCGATGCGAGATAGGCAGCTATCTGCACGGCATTGAGCGCGGCGCCCTTGCGCAGTTGGTCAGAGACGGCCCAGAAGGCTATGCCGGGGCCCGATATGTCGCGACGCAGACGTCCCACATACACCGGGTCGGTGCCGGCGGCGCCGAGCGGCATGGGATAGTCGAGCGTATCGGGATTGTCGACGAGAACCACACCCGGAGCCGATGCCAGGGCGGCACGCACCTCGTCGAGAGGCAGCTCGTGCTCGGTCTCGACCCAGATGGCCTCGCTGTGGGCACGCATCACGGGTACACGCACACAGGTGGCGCTCACCTCGATGCCGGGGGCGTGCATTATCTTTTTGGTCTCGAGATGCATCTTCATCTCCTCGCGTGTGTAACCGTTGTCGGTAAACACATCGATATGGGGTATCACATTATAGGCCAACTGATGGGCAAAGCGCTCGACATGAGGCTCGCGGCCTGCGGCCAGGGCGGCATGCTGGTCTACGAGCTCATCCATGGCAAGAGCTCCGGCACCGCTGGCTGCCTGATATGTGGCCACGTGCACGCGGCGTATGGGCGACAGCTGATTGATCGGGTTGAGGGCCACCACCATCTGTATCGTGGTGCAGTTGGGGTTGGCAATGATGTTACGCGGAGCCTCAAGTGCGTCGGCACCGTTGATCTCGGGCACCACCAGAGGCACGTCGGGATCCATGCGGAAAGCACTCGAATTGTCGATCATCACCGTGCCGAAGGCTGTGATGACAGGCGCGTATTCGAGCGATACCGAGCCTCCGGCCGACACCAGCGCATAGTCTACGCCGCTAAAATCGCTGTCATGACTCAGAAGTTCGACTTCGATGTCACGTCCGTCAAACCCGATAGTGCTGCCGGCGCTGCGTGCAGAGCCGAACAGACGCAGATTGTCGACGGGGAGGGCACCCCCCTCGAGTACTTTGATAATTTCACGGCCGACAGCTCCGCCGGCCCCGACAATTGCTATGTTCATTTTATGCGGTTGATTATAAATATGTCCTTTATGCTTGTTATTGGCCCTCGTCCACCCTGAATATCGAAAAATTCACCGATCCGTAGACACGATGGTCGACAAAACCGGGCAAAGAGCTGAAATCGTGTGCCCGCGAGTGCTCGACAATCACGATCGTACCCGGTCTCACCACATTGCTGTCAAGAATCTTGCCGGGGATCTCGGCAAATCCGGGCATATCGTATGGCGGATCGGCGAAAACGATGTCAAACGCCTGTGTGGCGGTGGCCAGATAGCGCAGCACATCGCCGCGTATAAGTGTCAGATTGTCTATATTGAGCTGCGAGGATACCTTGCGTATGAAATTGTATTGCGTCGCGGCTTTCTCGACCGCAGTGACCCGGCTGCATTCACGCGACAGGAATTCGAGCGATATGGCGCCCGTGCCGGCAAAGAGATCAAGCGCGGTCAACCCCTCGAGGTCAACCATATTCTCAAGTACATTGAAGATATTCTCGCGCGCGAAGTCGGTCGTGGGACGCGCGCTGATGTTGGTAGGCACGTCAAACCGACGGCGGCCGTATTTTCCTCTGATTATTCGCATAGCGGCAAGACAGTTAGCTCGAGCGGAGCCGACATGGCGTCGCGGCCCGCGGCGAGCAGTGCGGTAGGGAATATCGCCGGCATCACATAGGCTGCAAAGCGCTGCAGCTCGCGGGTGAGAACCGCGCGGCGGCCGGGGTCGCCGGCAAGCAGAAACTCGTCGGTGGCAGGGTCATGACCCGATACCTTGGCCACAGCCAGCACATAGTATGCGCTGTCGGCAGTGGCCGATGCGGCGAACGTGGTGGCGGCGGCAAGGCCCAGCGAGTTGAATGCTACCACATCGGTCGCATCCTCGCGCAGATTGACATAGACCTTGCCCGTATTACCCAGTGCGCTGCGTCCGGCAAAGAAACGCGACAGCACGCTCAGATGGTGCACAGGCACGGCAGTGTCAAATGTGCGGCGCACAAAATTTGCCACGCTGGTATTGATAGAGGCCACGATCGAGTTGCGCTTGTCGACATGCGACACAAAAGCCTCGAGCTCGCGGGCCGAGTCACCGGCAAGCTGCGCCATAAGCGCCTCGACAGTCTCATCGTCATCGGCTACAGCGGGCGGCACGATCACATACGACGACGTGCGCACCACCACATCGACCTTGCGGAACGGCGCCAGCAGCAGCGGATTGGCATAGACCGCCTCTTCGAGCGACGAAGCCGACGCGTCGGCAAGCGCGATACGGGCCGACAGCATCTCGCCATCGCCCACGACAGAGCGTGCGACAGCATCGAGTGCATCGTCGCATATCTCGATCGACAGACGCCACATGTCGGGGCGCGCGATCAGGTCTTTGGTGAGCGGACTTTGTGTCATTCGGGCACAAAGTTACGCATTTTTTTCGTAATTTCGCGCTATGAACCGACAAGACAACATATCGGCAAGGGCACTTGAGCTTTTGCGCAAGTTTTATGGCTACCGCAGCTTCAGGCCGGGACAGCGCGAGATCATCGAGGCTGTATGCTCGGGGCGCGATGCTGTGGTGCTCATGCCCACCGGCGGCGGCAAATCGCTGTGCTATCAGCTGCCCGCACTGCTCGGCGACGGCTGCGCCGTGGTCATCTCGCCACTCATCGCACTGATGGAAGACCAGACCGCCGCGCTTGTCTCAAACGGCATACCTGCCGCAGCCATTCACTCGGGACGCAACGAGGCCGACAACCGCACGGCCATCGAAGCCGCCGCGGCAGGGCGTGTCAAGCTGCTGTACGTGTCGCCCGAACGTCTGCTCGCCGACCTCGACACATGGCCGTCGCGGCTGCCTATCAGCCTTATAGCCGTCGACGAGGCTCATTGCATCTCTCAGTGGGGCCATGACTTTCGCCCGGTATATACCCAACTCAGCGTGCTCAAAGAGCAATTTCGGTCGGTGCCGGTGATGGCCCTGACGGCTACGGCCGACCGTCTCACGCGCGATGACATCACCACCCAGCTCGGTCTGCGCGACCCGTTGCGGTGGGTCGGTTCGTTTGACCGCCCCAATCTTTCGCTCAAAGTCTATGCCGGCGCCACCAAGAAACGCCGCATCGAAGCCATAGTCAACATGATACGCCGCTATCCCAACGACTCGGGCATCGTCTACACACTCTCGCGGGCCGGCGCCGAGGAAATCGACGAGGCCCTGCGCCGCATGGGCATGCGCTCGTGTGTCTATCATGCCGGCATGAACGCCGACGACCGCGCCCGGGCCCAGCGGGCATTCACCAACGGCGATGTGCAGGCCGTATGCGCCACCGTCGCATTCGGCATGGGCATCGACAAGAGCAACATCAGATGGGTGATACACAACAATCTGCCGGCCAATATCGAAAGCTACTATCAGGAGATAGGCCGCGCCGGCCGTGACGGGATGCCTGCCGAGACGATACTCTTCTACTCGGTGCAGGACCTCATCACACGCAGGCACTTCATCGACGATTCGGGCCGGCCTGGCATCGCCGGCGAAAAACTCGAATGGATGCAACGCTATGCCGAGTCGACCGTCTGCCGTCGCCGTGTGCTGCTCAGCTACTTCGGCGAGACCGCCGAACACGACTGCGGCAACTGTGACGTATGTCTCGACCCGCCGTCGCGCTTTGACGGTACCGTGCTCGTGCAGAAAGCCGGCAGCGCCATCCTGCGCACCGACAGCCAGGTCGGCATATTCATGCTCACCGACATACTGCGCGGCTCGGCCCGCGCCGAATTGCGCCGGCGAGGATTCGACCGCATCAAGACCTACGGGGCCGGCCGCGATCTGCCTCAGGAGCACTGGAACGCCTACATCGCGCAGATGATACAGCTCGGCCTGTTCGAGATCGCATTCGACGATTCAAACCGGCTGCGCGTGACACCCTACGGCATGCGCGTCATCCGTGGCGAGGCCCGGGTCGAGCTGTCGCTCTACGTCGCCCCGCAGCGCGGCAAGACCGGCCGACAGAAGGCCGAGCAAAGGCAGATCACATCAGACCCTACCGAGCAGCTGTTCGAGCAGCTCAAGGCCGTGCGCAAGGCCGAGGCCGACCGTACGGGCGTACCCGCCTATGTCGTGTTCAGCGACGCCACACTGACCGACATGGCCCGTCGCCGTCCGCGCACCATCGACGAGCTGCTGCAGGTCAGCGGCGTGGGCGAACGCAAGAGCGTGCGCTATGGCAAACGTTTTATCGGCGCGATCCGCAAATTCGAGGGGCTGGGCGCCACGATGCCGCAGGGCACCACATACAAAGAGACCCTGATACTGCACAACGCCGGAGTGCCTTTAGGCGAGATGGCCCAGATCAAGGGCGTCAGTGTCGAGACCATCAAGGGACACATTGCCCGACTGATCGACGAAGACATGATCACCAATTTCGCCTCATATATCAGCCGCAGCGAGTACGAGACCATCAACGATCTCTACCGCACCAATCCCGAGGGAGCGGCGAAAATACTGTCTGAAGACTATCCGGGCGGCACGATACGCATAGCCCGTGCGATCTACAATTACAATCAACGCAGAAAACAAGACAATGGCTGACAATTATCTCGAGAAACGCATGGACGACTACGCCCGCGGGCGCGTCAGCGGCCCTCACGCACGTCGGACGTCGGGCCCGCGGCCCGGCACGGCCGTCATAAAATATCCGCTGCTCACCGTGGCATTGTCAGATGCCGATAGCGGCGATGCCGATGCCATAGTGTCGATGTTTGTATCGGCCGGATGCAAAGTGGTTTTCACTGCCGCCGACGCTACACGCGGCCGCGATATCGCCCAGAGCCGCGGAGGCCGTTTCTATCCGGGCGGAGCCGACGAAGCCGTTACAGACATGGCTTCGCGTGGCGAAAAAGCCGATGTGGTGATCGCCTGCGGCACCGGCGGCTGGCCGGGCTGCGCACGACGCATCAGACTCACAGCCGACACCGGCGCCGCAGCCGGCCCCGGCGAGACAGTCGTCATCAGCGCCACCCCGGCACGGGCGGCACTGCTGTGCCTCGCCCTGGCCCACCCCGACTGCGACACATCGGGGCAAGTCATCACCTGCCGATAAACGCCGGTAGCCCTACACCTGCGCTGTGCCGGATGTAGGGCTACCAATGTTTCGCGCCACCGACGCGACTGTATCTTCTGATATGTTATTTGTTTTTAGATCAGCAATACATCGCCTCGATCTGAGGCGCATAGCGGTTGTTGATCACCGGACGGCGCAGCTTGAGCGTGTTGGTCAGCTCGCCGTTCTCAATGGTGAACTCGCGTGGCAGCAGAGTGAAGCGCTTGATCTTCTCGAATCCGGCCAGACCGCGCTGCAGCCGCTCGATGCGCTCTGAGAAGAACTTGATAATCTCAGAGTTGGTCACCAGATCGTCGATGCTCTTGAATGCGATCTTGTGCCGGCGGGCATACTCCTTGAGAGCCTCGAATGCGGGTATGATAATCGCAGTGACATACTTGCGGCGGTCGCCTATGACGGCCACCTGCTCGATGTAGCGGTCTTCGCCCAGACGGCTCTCGATGGCCTGCGGGGCGATATATTTGCCGTTTGAAGTCTTGAAAAGGTCTTTTATGCGCTCGGTGAGCACCAATGCGCCAGATGCGTCAAAATATCCGGCATCGCCTGTACGGAACCATCCGTCGGCCGTAAACGCGGCCTCGGTATCTGCCGGACGGTTGTAGTAGCCGCGCATGACGGTCGGGCCCTTGACCTGGATCTCCTTGTTCTCGCCGATGCGCACCTCGACGCGCGGTATGGCCGTGCCCACGGTGCCTATCTCATAGCCTGTCTGCGGGAAGCAGGTGACCGTGGCGGTGGTCTCGCTCAGGCCGTAGCCGATGACGATATTGACGCCGATCGAGTGGAAAAACTCGACTATATTGGCCGACAGCGGAGCGCCCGCGGTCGGGAATATGTTGCCACGGTCAACACCCATCGCCCGACGGATAGGCCCGAAAACTTTCTTGTCAAAGAACCGGTACTGCAGCTCGAGCATCATCGGGGCCTTACGGCCTATGCGGGCATAGCGCAGATTGCGTTCGGCGCCCACACGCAGGGCCTTGAGGACAAGTTTCTTGCGCATGCCCGAAGCCTGCGACAGTTTCTCCTGGATAGCCGCATAGGCTTTCTCCCAGAACCGCGGCACACTGCACATGCACGTAGGACGCACCTCGGCCACGGCCCGCTGTATCTCTTTGGGGTTGGCATTGACCGACACCACCATCGACATGTAGAGGCAGAAATAGGTCCATGCCTTCTCGAAGATGTGGCTCAGCGGCAGGAACGACAGCGACGTGTCGTCTTCGCTCAGCATGTTCAGACGCTCGCGGTGTATCTCGAGGGCGGCGTTGAAACAGCTGTGAGGCAGCACGGCGCCTTTGGGCTCGCCGGTGGTGCCCGATGTATAGATCAGTGTGGCGATGTCATCGTCGGTGGCGGCTGCCGAGCGGCGGTTGACCTCGTCGCGGCACATGGCCGACGAAGCGGCGCCCAGAGCGAGCAGGCTGTCGAATGTCATCGACGTGCTGTCATCTTTGTCCTTGATGATAGTATCGCTGTAAAGAATGATACGTTCGAGTCGGGGACACTCGCTGTAGATCGAGCGAGCGATATCATATTGTTTCTGGTCGCCCACGAAAAGCATGCGCGAACCTGCATCGTTTATGATGAATTTTACCTGCTCGGCACTGCTGGTCGAATAGATCGACACGGGCACGGCACGATTGCGATAACATGCAAAATCGGTGACCAGGATGCGGTAGTCGTTGGCCGAGAAGACCGCGATCATGTCGCCGGGCATCAGATCGAGCGTCTCGAGTGCGTATGCCACATGATTGACCTCGGTGGCCAGCCGGCTCCACGTGCAGTCGGTCCAGCGTCCGGCGGCGTCGCGATAGCGCAATGCCGTGCGGCCGGCATGTGTGCGGCTCTGACAGGCAGTGAGATTTGTAAGAATATTAGCCATAAAACAGGGTCTAAACTCTAAATTTGCCGCAAAGGTAGGGTTATTATTATTAAAATGATAACAAACAGCGGCCAAAGTTGACGTCCGGTTAACAAACATTGATATGTTGCACATAGTTTGTTAATCTATGTTAACACGGTTAAAGATATACAAATCCCGTACCGGCAGAGCCCTTTTTCGTCAAAAAAACATTGCACTTGGTCAGATTTGGCATTGGCCGACAGCCCAAATGCAAAAAATATCCCTATCTTTGTGTCATAAACAATAACCGATATACAACAATCAGCATGAAAAAGCTCATCTCATTATTGATCATTGTGATGGCGTTTGCTGTCACTGGCCATGCAGTCACCCACGAGACACTGCTCGGTGTACCCATCGACGGCACCCTTTCGCAGTTTGCCGGCAAACTTTCATCAAAAGGCGTGCGTACGGTCTCCCGCGAAACAGGCGTCTACACACTCAACGGTTCGTATTCGGGCTTCAGCGGCTGCGAATTCTACGCTTTCTCAAACGAGCAGACCGGACAGACCTACAAGGTCGACATCTATCTGCCCAAACGCACATCGTGGCGCGGCCTCAAAGACGACTACAACAAGATGGTGCGTCAGTTCAGGGACAACCCGCGCTTTCGTTTCGACGAGGAGAAATCAGAGTTTGAATCGCCCTACCGCGAGGGCGACGGCGACGAGATCGCGGCGGTAAAGGCCGACAAGTGCAACTACTTCACCGACTTTATCTCAGGCGACGGCATGGTGCGCATATCGATCAGCAAATTCATGCAGGTCAAGATCGCCTACTATGACTTTGCCAACTTCCCGAGCGACGACAACACGTCGACCACGGGCAACGACAGCTACACCGGCGACACCAACACCTCGGGCGCCATGAAATTCATGGGCATCCCCATGCGTGGCAACATCAACTCTTTTGCGCAGCGTCTGGTCAACGAGAAGGGCTGCCGCATCGTCGACAACGACGAGCACGTGGTGAGCCTGCGCGGCACATTCACCGGCAAGGAGAGCGAGTTCTACGTATTCGGCACCCCGTCGTCGAATCAGGTGTGGAAGGTGACTGTCTATCTGCCCAAACTCTCTACCTGGTCGTCGATCAAAAACGAGTATCTAAAATACAAGAAAGAGTTTGACAACAAATACGACCTGCGCAGTTCCTACGACTTCTTCAGCGAGGGCTACAGCGAGGGCGTCGAAGGCGTCGAGGCCGACGAATGCCACTACTCGGCATTCTACAATGCTCCGGGCGGCACCATCATGCTCAAGATCTCAAAGTACATGCAGGTGCAGATGTCATACGAGGATGCCAGCCAGCTCGAGATCCGCAACCGCGAGAACGGCAGCTCAAGCATCGGCAACGATATCTGATTTCCCATCCGCACACATCCACACACAAGCCCCGGCCGCACCGGGGCTTTTTTCTTTCTGCGTCATCGTCGGCCCGACGACGTATGGCCGGCGGCTCGGCCACTACCCTGCAGCCCGCCACCGTCGGCCCGCACACGCCATAACATATTCATCGCGTGTATGGCTATCGCATCCGATCGCGGACTCTGCGTTAGCGGACATACGTCTGCGATTACCGGCCGTTTTCCGATCACAAGAGGCGGTCACTGAAACAATCGGGGCGTCCTGCGCTGTGCGCCGGACGCCCCGATGTTAGGGAGTTATGTGTGGGATTGATTATTTAACCACTTTGGTTACATTGCCGCCCTGACGAACGATGAAGAGACCGTTCTCGGGGTTGGCAACGCGTACGCCCTGCAGGTTGAAGTACTCAGCGGGAGCGTTGGCGTCAACAGCAACGTCAGATACGCCGTTACCCTCGGTGAAAGTTACAAATGCGGGATTTTCACCGTTGATAACCTCGGGAAGAACAAGAGTAACGGTACCCTCGAAGTCTTCTGCGAGATATGAATTGGTCTGACGGTCGAATACCCACTCAGTTTCTTCGTTGAGTGCAACTTCACCCTCAGCGGTGTAGTTGATAATACTCCAGCTTGAATCAGCAATCTTGAACTCAGTATTAGCAGG
This sequence comes from Bacteroidales bacterium, assembly GCA_030524765.1. GTDB lineage: Bacteria > Bacteroidota > Bacteroidia > Bacteroidales > Muribaculaceae > CAG-873. The sequence goes on from JAUNGA010000002.1 coordinate 34,339, forward strand.
GATCATGCTTTCGCCGGCAGCTACGAAAGTGTAGGTCTTGCCGTCCTCGGTAGAGAACTTCCAGGGAGCAAGAGTCTCTGCGCCATCGTTACCCCAGTTGTTCATGCCGCCACGAATGAAGACTTCAGTGAAACCGACGGGTTTGGGAGTAGTGGTGGTCATGGTGATGGTCGAAAGGTCACCGGCAACGACGATCTTGTAATCACCGGGCCAGGGAGCTCTGATATTAGCGGGGTTGTCAACGCCTTCCATTGACTCGAGGGCAACGGCATTACCGAGATCTTCCTCTGTTACGGTTGCGTAATAGCTTGCGTTGTTGAAGATATCCCAGCTACCCATCTCGGTAGCAATCTTGAACTGTGCGAGATTCTTAACCTCGAAAGTGTAGGCACCGTCAGCGAGTGCTACTTCGAACGGAGCTTCGGGAGCCCAGCCAAGACCTTCACCCCCACCGCAGACATACAGAGTCTGGGCGTTCATCGAAACAGCTGCGATAGCGGCAGCTGCAAAAGCGTAGAATTTTTTCATGCTTTGTCGTTTAAGTTAGTAAAAAAGTTATTGTATTTTGATATAATCTCTATGGTACTATCGGCTCAGGTTGAGAGCCTGTGTTTTTTGACTCGACAAAATTACACATTATTTACTTACAAGCAATATCTTTTTTGCAAAAAATGCACCAATATGTTGTAAAACATAAAATAAACGCATCTCATCTCAAAAGACATATGGCTGCCGGTGTGTGCCGGCAGCCATATGTCATCGGATTATAATCGATGTCGATTATTTTTTGGTCATAGTGCAGGTGTAGGGAATGGTCGAGAAGTCAAGCGTGATATCAAACTTGCCGCTCTCGGGAGCCTTGAGGTTGCCGCCGTTCTGTTCGATCTTGTCGTACTCGCCACCGAAGCTGAGAGTCCAGGCGTGGTTGACGCAGAACTTGAACTCAGCGCCGGCCTCGAGCTCGACACCGCTGATGGTCCAGACGGTGAACTGGGTGTTGTGGCTCAGTTCGGGAGCAGTAGCGGTATCCCAGCCGTTGAAAGCACCGATGGCGCTGATGGTCTCGATGGGGCTCGACTTGTAGGTAAGTGTGCCGAGGTTGACCTCGAGATAATAGAAGCCGTTGGTGGCGGTCATCTTGATACCGTCCTTGTCGTTGACAAGCTTGCCTGTGGCAACGCCGGTCTCGGGATCGACAACGGGCTTGTTGTTCTCGTCCTGACCGAGTGTGTAGACAACGCCGGTGTTAGAGGCCTGGCCGGTGAGGTACCAGGTGTTGCGCAGACGCACGGCACCGTTGTAGTTGATGTAATCGGTGGTAGACAGACGCATAACCCTCGAGAAGTTGCTCGTCGATGTAGCGTTGCCCGGTACCCAGAGGTAATCGAATGCGAGAGCCACCTTGTAGGTCATCTCGGCGATGTTGACCTGGATGGTATAGGGCGAAACCTCGGTGATGACACCAGCGACAACCTCGTCGCCGGTGGTGAGCGAGCCTGTCATGGCCTCGGGATCAGCCACACCCATGATTCCGTCGAGATTGGCGGCGTCGAAGCTCGAGCCGGGGATCACAGCCCACTCGATGCCGGGAGCGGCAACGTCGATCTTGATCTGGAATACGGGGTTATCGTAAACGCTGGCATCAGATGTCTTGCTGAAGGGCAGAGCCGATGTAACATTCCATGATGTGCCGCCGACGGGACGCTCGAGCAGATAGTAGATATCCTCGATCACCTTGGCAGGAGCGAAGGGTATCACCAGATACTTGTAATCGGTGGCATACCATGCGTCCTCGCCGCCCAGGCGCACCTTGGTGTCGCCACGCTCGGCATAAGCGGCCATGCGCGCATAGACGGTGATGTCGGCGGGATCTTTAGTGAAGTTGTTGTAGATGGTGGTGTTGAGAGCTGTGGGCTCGACCTGTACAAGGCTGTCATTTACCTCGGCTGTCATGGTCACGGCCTCGTCGAAAGCCTCGTTGTCGGCAAGCTCGACCTCAACCACGAGATCATAAGCCTCGGGGAAGTCAACGAGCTTGGTAATCTCGGCGAGGGTGACTTTCTCGCCGGCCTCGTTTGTGGCGCTCAGATCGAGAGTCTCGGCGGCCTGGGCCAGCGCGAGGTCCTCAGACTTGAATACGGGCACCTCGGGATTAGACTGGCCGGGAGGGTTGGGCAGGTCAAACTCGCTGCAAGCCGTGAAGGTCATTGCGAGTGCGACTCCCAGTAATAATGTTATTTTCTTCATTGTATTTTCTGTAATAAGATGTTGAAAAGATTTTCAAGACCGCCCGGCGGGCAAACCGCCCGGCGGCCTGTGTTGAAAATATTATTCTGCGGGAGCCACAAACGAGGGCTCGTTCATGTTGTTGGAGTCAAGCACTACCTCGACGTCCCATGTGCCTTTCTTGAGCCAGAGTTTGGGTTTCTCTTTATCCTGCAGGCTTACGACGAAGGTATATGTACGCTCGGCGGCTTCGGTCTCGGTGGTGTAGATGCCCCAGTTGCCCTGGCCATAAACGGCGTTGCCCTTGAAGAGACCGTCGACAAAGCTGTCGGTGATGGGCTCTACATAGAAGTCATTGGGATTCGAAGCGACCTGTACCGACTTGTCGGCCCAGCCTTTGAGCTCGGTGAAGAAACGGAACTGTGCGCAGTTGTCGGGATTTTCGGCACCGCCGCTGCACTCTTTCAGATAGAAGGTACCTGCATAGAGCTTGCAGCCGATGACGGGCTCGACGAGTTTGAAGTCCTCGTAGAACTCCTTAAAGCCCTCAGAAGGCTCCTGGAAGTTGTTGCTGGCCTCGTTCTCGGGATTGAAGACATGGCCGACGATGTAGATGACACCGGCGGTGGGGATTGCATAGAAGAAACGTACGTTGCTGTACTTCACGACATTCTGCGACACGATCTCGCTGCCCTTGACACCGGGGATGCGGCATGTGGCGCGGAAGAAGACAGGCATCACGTCAGGACCGTCGTATGCGGCGCCCTCTTCGGCAGAGGTGATGCCGAGCAGCTCGGTCATGGCGACAGCCAGATCATATGTACGGAAGGTCATCGCGCTCTGGCTGGCGCTCTGGTTGGTCAGAGACACGTAGTTGGCCTCCTGTGCCTCGGTGGCATCGACAAAGTTTTCGGTCAGGCTGACCTGTACGCCATACTCGCACACAGCCGAGAAACCGTAGTCGGGCTGCGAGCAGAAGAGGTTGAAGGTCGACTTGTCGTCCATATCGCCCGTGGTCATGAGCAGCTCGTCCTGCAGAGCGGGCGTATTGAGCTTGAAGGTAGTCGGGTTTTGATACTGGGGCTCTTTGCTGTCCTCACACGAGGTGATTCCGGCAGCGAGCGCAAGCCCGGCAAGCAGATATATGAATTTTTTCATTTCGATCTTTTATAAAAGTGGTTAAATGATCTGGGAGGTGATCAATAGCCGGGATTCTGTTTGTAGCCCGAGAAAGAGATGACCTTGGTGGGGATGGGGAAGAGGTTGAGGTGCTCGCTGGTCGAGGTACCCGTCCAGACGCCGCCTTTCCAGTTCCAGTTGTAGGCCGAGCCGGCAAATTTGCCGTGACGCACGAGTGAGGTGCGGCGGTCGTTCTCGCCATAGAGCTCGCGGTTGCGCTCAGCAAGGATGTTGACAGAGTTGAGGTCTGATGCGCTCCATTCGCCGAGGCCTGCACGGCCACGCACGAAGTTGACAAATTTGACAGCCTCGTCGGGAGTGCCTGCACCGCCGAGCACGTAGGCCTCGGCAGCGTTGAGGTAGATCTCGGCAAGACGGATCACAGTCCAGTCGGCGTCAGAGAATGCATTCGAGCTCAGAGGCGAAGCGGCCTGGTCGATATTGCCCTGCTCGTCGTAGGCGAAGTTAGTGTATTTGAGCGGAGCGTAGCCCTTGCCGTATCCGGCATTGCCCATGATAGACTCATTGTCGATGGCGAAGCCGTCTTTTTTGGTCTTCCAGATAGCGGCGCGCTTGTCGGTGGTGTTGCCCTCGGCATCCCAGTCGAAGAGCTCGGACAGCTGCTGACGGGCGACCATACATGTCCACTGTGCGTTGAGGTTGCAGTCGCCTACCGACGAGATGCCGTCATACGAACCGCAGACAGTGGCGATATAGAATGTCGAGCCGCCGTAGCTCTGCAGATTCATGCCGTCCTGGGGGACTGTCCAGATGATCTCGTTGGTGCGCGAGCCGCCTGCGGCATACTCGTCGTTGTTGGCACCGAAGAGAGCGATATAGCTGTCGGCCAGGCCCGAGTTCTGATAACCGCCGTTGTGGTGGGCGATGATCTTCTTGGCCAGGCTGAAGCACTCGCCGTACATGGCTGTGCCCGTCCAGGTCTGGGCGTTGAGATAGAATTTGGTCAGCAGCGCGTCGGCGGCCTCTTTGCCCACGTATCCGTAGGCGGGGGTGGTGTAGTTTTCGCCGTAGGCGGCCGACACCTCCTCGAGGGTCGAGACAACGCGGTCGAAGAGATCGGCGCGTGAAAGCTGTGCCGGGGTAGAACCGGCGCCCGAAGTCTCGTCGACATAGCCGGCATCGCCATACTCAGAGATAGCATAGTAGTAGGCCAGCGAACGCACGATCTTGGCCTGACGGATATACTCCTCGGCACGGCTCTGCAGATTCTCGGGCAGACTGAAGGCACCCGACTGCACGGTGCGGATGAACTGGTTGCACAGCGCTATCTCGGCATAAAGACGAGAGTAGTTGGCATACATGATCTCGTTGTCGGGAGCGAAGTTCATGGTGACGAGCTCGTAGTAGCCTGCGTCGTTGAACTGCAGCCACGAGAAGTTGTCGGTGGTCATCTCCTCGAGGTTGAATACCGTACGGGTAAACGAACCGGCACCGGCGTCACCGAAGCCGAGGATCGAGTTGCCCGGGCCGCCGTTGCCGGCAGTGGCCAGGCCCTGATAGATCTCGGCAAGGCAACGGTCGAGATAGCCCTCGGGATCTTTTGAGAACTCCTCAGAGGTCATCTGATTGGGGTTTTTGACGGGCACATCGAGATCGCCTGTACAAGCTTGGAAAGCCGTGCCGGCAGCCAGAAGGCCCAGACCCATGAAGATTTTATTTATAGTTTTCATATATATGATTCAGTATATAATGAGGGTGAGACTTTAGAAGTTGGCCACCAGACCGAGAGTAAAGGTGACAGGACGCGGATAAACGTTAGAGTCGATGCCGCTGAACACCTCGGGATCGAGACCCTTGTACTTGGTGATTACGAAGGGATTCTGTACGGCGCCGAACAGACGCAGACGCAGGTTGTCTTTGAGCAGGCTGTCGAATGTATAGCCCACGGTGATGTTGTCGCAGCGCAGGAACGATGCATTCTCGAGGAAGTAGTCAGAGCGCACGAGGTTAGAGACTGCGGTACCGTCGTTGAAGTAGAAGTCAGACTGGAGCACATTGTTGAGGATGTTGCCCTGTCCCTCGAGGTTGTAGAGGTTGGTGTTGCCGGCGCGCATGCCGTTGAAGACATAGTTGCCGATGTTGGCGCGGAGCACGAAACCGATGTCCCACTTGCCGATGTTGAAGGTGTTGTTCCACGACATGGTCACCTTGGGGTCTTTAGAGTGGTTGATCACGAGGTCCTGTGCATCGATGACGCCGTCCATGTTCTGGTCGACGTAGACGTTGGGGATGGGATTGCCGTCGGCATCGTAGACCTGCTGGAAGACGAGGAACGAGTTGGCGGGATAGCCCACTTTGTGTACCTGGATGTCACCGGCGTTCTCAGATGCGGGGTTGCCGCCTGCGCCGAGATAGAAATCCTTATCCTCTTCTGACGAGCCTGTGAGCGATGTGATCTTGTTGCGGTTGTATGCGACGTTGATACCGGTTGTCCAGGTGAAGTTTTCTGTCACGACGGGACGACCGCTGAGTGTCACGTCGACACCGGTGTTGCGCAGCGAGCCGATGTTGCGGTTCATGGCGTTGGTGGTGGTCATACCGGCGGGCACGGGCACATAGGCGAGCAGGTCCTTGGTGTCGCGCAGATACCACTCGGCGCTCACGTTGAAACGGTTGTTGAGGAAACCGAGGTCAACACCGATATTCCATGTGGTTGTCTCCTCCCACTTGAGGTTCTCGTCGTAGGCGTTGGGATAGAGAGGATCGATCCACGGGCCGCCGTTGGGCGAGGGATAGTAGACCGAGTTCTGAGAGATCGAGTAGAGCGGAGTATAGTTGTTGTAAGATGCGACGGCCTGCTGACCGGTGACACCCCACGACAGACGCAGCTTACCTTCGTTCATCACGTCGCGCACGTTCTCGAGGCAGGGCAGGTTGACAAATTTCCAGCCGAGTGCCAGCGAGGGGAAGAGACCCCAGCGGGTGTCGGGCGAGAAACGCGAGGTGGCATCGTCACGCAGAGTGAAGGTGATCAGATAGGTGTCGTCGAACATATAATTGAGACGGCCATAGAACGACAGCAGGTTGAGCTGGTTGCCGTCGTAGTTGATCTTGTTGCGTGCCTCCTCGGTGTCGCCGTAGGCATAACCGATGTTGGCGGCCGAAGCGGGATCTTCGTTGAGTGTCCACGTATTGGTCAGGGCATCGTAGCTGCTGGTATAGCCCATGGTGTTGATACGTGTCATGTCGCGCTTGTGATAGTCAGAACGCTGCCATGAGTAACCGGCCATTACGTCAACGCTTGATTTGATGGCCTCGAACTCTTTCTTGTAGTTGGCATAGAACTCAAGCATGGTGTTGCGGGCGAGCTGGTAGTTGTGGTAGTACTGGCCGGCACCGTTGTTGTAGTTTGATTTCCATGACTGGGGCGAGTTCTGCAGGTTGTAGTTGTCGGTCTCACCCTTGATCACCTCGTAGCCGAGGTTGAGGTTGAAGTGGAGCTCGCGCAGGAAGTGCAGGGCGTAGTCGATCTGCAGGTTGCCCACCGAGGTGTAGATCTTCTCCTTGTTGTTTACACCCATCAGCTGTGCGAGGGGGTTGATCGAGCCGTTGGTCTCGAGGTTACCGTCGCCGTTGATGAGCGATGTGTAACCGCCATACATGGTCAGGCCGGTCGAGCCGAGGGTATTGTAGGGCGTGTAGACCGGCAGAGTCGGGTTGAAAGAGATGGCCGAGCCCACTGCGCCGGTAGCGGCGTTGTGGTCGACTGTGTACGAACCCTTGGCGCTGGCGTTGATCTGCAGCAGGCCGTTGAAGAATTTGGGGTTGAGGTTGAAGCCTACGGTGGTACGCTCCATCTCAGATGTCTTGAGGATACCGTTGTTGCCGGTGTAAGATGCGCTGACGCGATAGGGCAGGAATCCTGCGGTGCCGCCTACGCTCAGGCTGTAATCCTGAGAGAACGAAGTGCGGAAAATCTCGTCCTGCCAGTCGGTGTTGGCATTGCCGAGCAGGGTCTGTGCCTTCTCAGAGCCATACTGCTTGATGGCTGCGCGATACTGGTCGCCGTCGAGCACATCCCAGCGGCGTCCGGGGGTATTTACGTGGAAGTTGGCCGAGAAGTTGACCTGCGGACGACCGCTCTGGCCTTTCTTGGTGGTGACGATGATCACACCGTTAGATGCGCGGCTACCGTAGATGGCGGTTGCAGACGCATCCTTGAGGATGGTCATCGACTCGATATTGTCGGGCGAAATCATGGTAAGAGGGCTTGCCGAGCCATAGCTTGATGTCATGGGCACACCGTCGATCACCACGAGGGGGTCGTTAGAGGCGTTGAGCGAGGCACCGCCACGGATGCGGATCGCAGCGCCGCCACCGGGGTTACCGCCGTCGGTCGTAACGACCACGCCGGGGCTTGCGCCTACGAGCAGGTCATTGGCCGACACAGCCAGACCGGCCTCGATTTCGTCGGGTTTGAGGACAGCGACCGAACCGGTAGCGTCTGATTTCTTGACTGTACCGTAACCGATTGCCACGACCTCATTGAGGGCAACCGAGTTGGTGGTCAGATGCACGTCAATGACCGTGCGGCCTTCGACCGCCACGGTCTGGGGATCGCAACCGATGTAAGAGAACACGAGGGTGGCGTTGGGCTCGACCTCGATAGAGTAGTTACCGTCATAGTCGGTCACCACACCTACGTTGGTCTGACCTTGCAGGGCTACACTCGCGCCGATAGCGGGCTCGCCCTCAGGCTCGTAAACCGTACCGGTCACTGTGATTTTTTGTGCTAATGCAGGGATTGCGCATACCAGCACCAGTATCAATGCCAGCCACGCTTTCCGTGTCATTTGTAAACAAATGTTTTGCATGCAAAGTAGTTTTTAAGTTAGTAATATATAATCTCGTTTTATATTGTCATTTTAAAGTCAGTCAAGCAGATATACGATAAAAGCCTCAGAGGCAGACAGCCCCCGACGGTAACATCCAATTCTTGGCGCACATTGGCATTGTAAGTATGCAGTCGGCATTGTCAGATGATAACCAACGTATTATGAATCTCTTTGACTTTTAGTATTAGTGCTTTACGCGACCGCATCGTGTTTTTCAATGGCTAATCGCAGCTACAAAGTAAGTGATATTTTTTGGAACTTACCAATTTTTAACTTTAAAATTATACGCTCCCGCAAATTTTAACATTCATGTGTTAAATTTTACAGGAGCTTTAACATTAGACCATAGCCTATTTCTCACATGCCGTGTGGGGCGCCCAGCTCACTCTCTGAAGCAGCCTCTGACGAGCCGACTGATCGTCAGGGCATTGACCGCAGTCACAATGAGCATCACCGCCAGCGCAGTGAGTATTGCGGCAAGTGGCGAGGCAGGCGCTATGTCGATCTCGGCCAGCGGGGCCTCCCACAGTCGCCGGGCCACAAGCACAGCCGCCCACGACAACACGAGCACCACGCCGTTGACCGCGGCAACCAGGGCGATGTAGCGCCCGGCCACCTGCCGGGGCTCGTAGCCGAGCATGAGCAGGCCCGAGATGGCGCGGCGTTTTTTCTGCACCAACAGGTAAAGGCTCAGCACCAGTATGCCCAGAGCCAGCAGCGTGATGATGCCGCCGACAAGGATTATGACCGATGTGAGTACGGTCAGGAAGTGCGACGCACGCCCCAGATCGTCGCCGGGACCGGCCACTTCATAGCCGTGCGACGCCATATAGCGCGCCACTGCGGGGTCTGACGCATCTGACAGCTCTACCACAAGCCGCGAAGGACGGCCGTCGGCGTCAGCACGGCCATAGCGCCCGCGGGCCCAGCGCATGAATGCCTCGGGCACGGCTATCGTGTTGAGCCAGTCAGAATACCCCACTATGCGTGCGGGCAGCGTCTCAGAGAGCCCGTTGCCGGTGAGCGTGACAGACAGAGGCACCTGTGACAGCATCGACTCGCTCACGGCCGGCATTCCGCCCGAAGCCGCGAAGCCGAAATTATAGAGTGTCAGATAGTCTTTGGGAATCATCACGGGTATCTCGGGATGCGACGGATCGAACGCCCACACATCGGGCGAGACATCTATCAGCCGGTCGGGCAACGACTCGAAAAAGAGAGCCGTAGACATGCCGCGGCCGCCCAGATCGACAGCCGCCCGCACGGCATAATCGGCCGCCGTGAAGGGGGTTACGCCGGCAGTCCAGGGCTGGGCCTCGAGGTCGGCGATATCGGCGGCCGAGAACGACGGCGACGAACCGCGGAAGGTGTCCTTGATGCTTACGGCCCTCGAGATGACCATGCGTCGGTTGTCGATCAGTGCCGAGGCGTCGCGTCGGCCGCCCAGAGCGGCCGACACATCGGCATAGAACTGCACAGCCACAGTCACGATAGCCAGCCCCACGAGCGTGGCCACTGCATATCCGGCTATCTGGCCGGCGCTTATATTGCGACGAAGTACTTTCCAGATCATTGAGTCTACAGTTCTATTATATTAATGTCGCCGGGCAGAGCCAGGTGGTTACCGACAGATGTGGTGATGACTCCGGCCCCCTGCTCGCGCGCCGCATCGGCCACGATGTCGGCACAGATCCGGTTGTTGACGGCGTCGAGATGACTCACCGGCTCGTCGAGCATTATGAAATCAAACGGCTGACAGAGAGCCCGCACAAGCGCCACACGCTGCTGCTGGCCCACCGAAAGGCGTCCGGCCGGCACATCGGCCCGGTCGGCTATGCCCAGACGGTCGAGCATGCGGCGTATGTCTGCCTCGCTGCGATGGTCGGTGAGACGGTTTTTCAGCAGGATGTTGTCTATGGCGCTCAGTTCGGCAAAAAGGTCGAGCGACTGAGGCAGATAGGCAAGACTGCGGCGGCGCAAGGCACACCAGTCGCCTATGCCGTAGCCGGCTATATCGGTGCCGTCAAACGCGATGCGGCCCTCATAGTCGGTGCGCAGGCCATAGATAAATGCACACATCGAGGTCTTGCCCATGCCCGACGAGGCATCGATGCGGTAAAACCGGCCGCGGTGCAGTTCGAGCCGCGCGAGCCACACCTGCGAGGTGGTCACGGCCCGGCTGTCGCGCTCGGCCGCGAATACTCGCGGCAAGACGTCGGTGAGAGTGATTGTCTGCACAGCGTCAGTCGATTATCGAGATTATGTCGAGCAATGTGGCCACGAATCCGCGGTCGCTGTCGCTGAATGCGATCTCAAGACGGGCGGCATCGTTGTCGGCATCACCCTTGACGGTGAATCCGCATGGCAGGCCTGCCATGCGCGCCAGGGGCGAATCAGACGGCAGATTGGCCGACAGCAGAGCCATCTCGCCACCTGCGGCAGCCTTGTCGCCACGACAGCCGCCATTGAGGTCGATCAGCACAAGATCGCCGTCGGCATGCATGTCAAGCGGCAGATATGACGAGTGGCCAAGCGCCTGACGCAGAATCTTGAGCAGTTCATCGGCATGCCCCGGCCCGGTGCCGAGCGCCAGCGACACCCGATAGTTTGAAATATCCATCACATTGAGCGACGACGGGTCGATGATACCCGCCGACAGCACAAGCCGACCGTCGAGCTGACGCACCGCATCGGCCACGCCCGGCATGCTGTATATGGTATAGTCGATCTCCTGTATCAGACGGGCTATCTGAAATCCCCGCGGCAAAGCCACACCCAGCGACACGACATCGTCGCGGCTGACATATGCCGCGGCATTGCCGAGCGTGCAGGCCGAGTCGGGCTCGAAAAATGTGCGGGGCGCTCCGTCGGTCTTTGCGGCGCAACGCACATCGATGGTCATCGACGGGCCATGCAGCCCCATGGCGGCAACAAACACGCGGGTCGTATCGGCCTGATATGCCATTCTGAGCGCCTCGTCACCGACGGCTGCAAGCTTGTCGGCGAGCCACGACGGCAGAGGTCGCGCCGCACGGCCCTTGAGAGCCTCGACGTCCTTGGCCACGGCATCCGCCTCGCCGCGCCTGACGATCCAGAGATATTCGCCGTCGCACATCAGCGATACGCTGCGGGCCGCATCGTGGGTATAGACCTCGCCGCCATCGCACTTCACGCCGGTCCAGCCGGCACCGCCGAGCGACGATGCCAGAGCGCCGCTGTCGGTGACAGCAAGCACCATGGCGCTCATGCGCGGATTGTAATAAGCCAGCGAGAGCAGATTATCGAGCGCCAGGCCCTTGGCCTCGCAGAGAGTTTTCAGCACATGCATGTCGGAGGCATGCAACGGGCCGTCGGTCAACGACTGCGGCAGCACCACACGGCCGTTCTCGACCTCGGCGCCGGCCGAACGCAATATATCGACCGGGCGTGCCATCGACACGACCGTAAAATCCTCTCCGGCAAGCTCGATCAGTCCCGAGCCCGACCCGCTGTCGGTCTTCGAGCACGACCACAGGCAACTCGCCATCAGCACGATGGCCACAAGGCCGCATAAGCGGTCAGATATATATTTTCGTTTCATAGCAATGGTTTTGCGGCAAAGGTAGCAATTTTTCGGTGACGACGGTTGGCATCGCTCGTTTTTTATTGCTATCTTTGCGTCAAATCTATCAAAACGAGCTACTATGGATTTCATATCGCACAGAGTCAACTCACTGGCCGCATCGGCCACACTGGCAATGTCTCAGAAAAGCTCTGAGCTGCGCGCTCAGGGCGTCGACGTCATCAACCTCTCGGTGGGAGAGCCCGACTTCCCTACCCCGGCACACATCAAGACCGCTGCCGTAAAGGCCATTGACGACAACTTCACGTTCTACTCTCCCGTCCCCGGCTACATGTCGCTCCGCGAGGCCATAGCGCGCAAACTCTCCCGCGAGAACGGCCTGACTTTCGCCCCCGCCCAGATTGTGGTGTCGACAGGCGCCAAGCAGGCTCTGTGCAACGTCATCCTCAGCACCGTAAATCCCGGCGACGAGGTGATCATCCCCACCCCGGCGTGGGTCAGCTACGTCGAGATGGTCAAACTGGCCGAAGGTGTCACCGTCGAGGTCCCGGCCCACATCGACACCGACTTCAAGATCACACCCGCCCAACTCGAGGCCGCCATCACGCCGCGCACCCGCATGGTGCTGCTCTGCTCGCCGTCGAACCCCACCGGCAGCGTCTATTCGCGCGACGAGCTGCAGAGGCTGGTCGACGTGCTTGCACGCCACCCCGAGATAATCATAATGGCCGACGAAATCTACGAGCATATCAACTACACCGGTTCGTTCACCTCGCTGGGCTCGTTCCCCGAGATAGCCGACCGCACAGTCATCATCAACGGCGTGTCAAAGGCATATGCCATGACCGGATGGCGCATCGGTTATTGCGCCGCACCCCTCGCCATAGCCAAGGCATGCACCAAGCTGCAGGGCCAATACACGTCGGGCACATCGTCTATAGCCCAGAAGGCCGCCGAGGCTGCCTATGACGGTCCACAGGACTGCGTGGCCGAGATGTGTGCCGCATTCCGCCGCCGCCGCGATCTCGTAGTCGAGCTTGCCCGGCAGATACCCGGATTCAAGGTCAACGAGCCACGGGGCGCATTCTACCTCTTCCCCGAGGTCAGCGGCGTGCTCGGCAAGCGCTTTGGCGACCGTGTCATAGCCACTTCGGGCGACCTGGCCATGTATCTGCTCGAGGAAGCCCATGTCGCCACTGTCGATGGCGCGGCTTTCTGTGCGCCCGGCTATATCCGGTTCAGCTACGCCACATCCGACGACAATCTGCGCGAGGCGATGCGGCGCATCGCCTGTGCTGTCGGCAAACTCAAATAAGACATCTGTGACATACAACAACACCGCGGGGTGCGTCCGACGATCGGACGCACCCCGCGTATATTTCAGGTTCTCACCAAGATCACGCTCCCCGACATCCGCAAATGCCGGGGCAGTGTCGATGACCGCCTCTAAAACGCATTCGACTCGCCCTGTATGGCATTGGCCACCGTACGGGCGATAATCTTCAGATCGAGTGCCAGCGTCCAGTTTTCGATATACCAGACGTCATACTGCACCCGCTTCTCCATCTTCCAGAGCTCGTCGGTCTGACCGCGATAGCCATTGACCTGCGCCCATCCCGTAATGCCGGGTTTGATCAGATGACGCACCATATAGCGGTCGACAAGTTTTGAGTAGTCTTCGGTGTGCTTGAGCATATGCGGTCTCGGACCGACAACTGACATATCACCCTTCCACACATTTATAAACTGAGGCAACTCGTCGAGACTCGTGCGGCGCAAGAAATCGCCAAGCCGCGTCTTGCGCGGATCATTGGCCGTAGCCTGCGTGCGGTCGGCATCGACATTGACATGCATCGTGCGGAATTTCAGACATTCAAACGGTTTACCCTTGTAGCCCGTGCGCTGCTGTCTGAAATATATCGGACCCGGCGACGTGAGTTTGATCGCTATGGCCACCGGTATGTAAATCAGCGGATAGAACAGCAGGAATATCGACGAGAAAACGATATCGAACATGCGCTTGAGCAGACTGTTGACAGGATTTTTCAACGGATTGCGACGCACGGTCAGCACCGGCACCGACCCTATATTGTGCAACTCGAATCCTCGAGACACATAATGCGATATCTGCGGCACATAGAAAAATTCGGCCACATTGTCATCGGCTATCTTGACCACATCGCGCAGAGCCTCATCGTTGCCCGGCATGGTGAAATAGATCTGGTCTACCGAGTTCTTGCTCACAAAATCGGCGATCAGGTCAAATCCTCCCAGATACTCGCCCTTGAAGCCGGGCCGGGGATAGCGGTCAAAGAATCCAAGGACGCGATAGCCGAATCCGCTGTCGCCCGACATAGCCCTGTACAGGCGTACGGCAGTCTCGTCAGTGCCTATGATCACCACTCTGGTGTAGTTGTAACCGCGCCGTCGATAGCGCTTTATCGCCCAGTGACCGAGCACCGACCACAGCGCGAATCCCAGCGTGAGCATCGCATAGTACACCAGATACTCGCGCTCTCCCATCGCCATGATGCCGATAAAGGCGTTGAGCGACATGAAAAACAGAGCATGTATGCCCACGCCGCCAAGCGAGTGCAGAAACACCCGGTCGATCTGTATGGCGCGCAGACGGTGCATCTCGCGCGACGACCATATGATGACGGGCACAAAACTCACGTTGACCAGCACCCACAGCTCGCGCAGCACCGTATGCTGCGACGTCAGAGAGGGATATATCATCAACAGCACGCCGAAGAGCACGTTGACCAGCATCCAGTCAACCGCGATCAGTAGCGCGCGCAGGTATTTGCCATATGTATTCTTGCGCACGAGTGCCAAGATATCTTTACTTTTTGTGTGAGACAGACGATGCCCCCGCCCGTCTCGGGGGCGGGGCACCGCATATATTATAATGTATTATTTCAGTTTGCTGTCGATAAGCTTGATCTGATTCTCAAGGCCGGCTATATCCTCTTTGAGGCGCTCGGCCTTGCGCTCAAACTCGCGCACCATCGAGTCGCCCGATTTGCTGCGCGACGACAGGAATCCCATATTATTCTCATAGGTGCGCAGTTCCTGACGGCGTCCCTCGAGCGTACGCATCAGTCGCTCGCGCTCGCGGTACAGCTTCTGGTCGTCGCCTTCCATTTTGCCTATCGACTCGGTGAAACGCTCCATGCGGGCACGCGATTCGCGCACATTGAGCATCGAGCGCACTTCGTCGAGGCGCGTACGGAATGCCTCATATATCTTGTCTTTCTCGCGGAAGGGCACGTGGCCAATCTCTTTCCAGCGTTCCTGCAGCTCGCGCATCTTGGCTATGGCCTCCTCGCGGGGCATATCGGCTGTGATACCGTCAAGAGCGGCTATCACCTCACGCTTGGCGCGCAGGTTGTCATTCTCGACCTTGCGGGCGCCCGAGCCGGCCTTTTTCTTGCGGTCAAAGAAATAGTCGCAGGCCGAGAGGAACCGCTGCCATATGGCATCGCTGTGTTTCTTGGCCACAGCGCCGATCGTCTTCCACTCTTTCTGCATGGCCACAAACTCGTCGGTAGCGGCCTTCCAGTCGGTGCTGTCTTTCAGAGCCTCGGCACGCTCGGCAAGCGCGGTCTTGCGGGCCAGATTGCTGCCCTGCTCCTCGCGGGTCTGACGGAAGTATTCAGCCTTGGCGGCGAAGAATTTGTCGCAAAGCTCACGGAACCGGGCAAACAGCGCCTTGTTCATCTTGCGCGAAGCAAAGCCAAACGAGCGCCACTCCTGCTGGATGGCCATAACCGTCTTGGTTGCCTCGTCCCACGCGGCAAACGACCGCAGGCCATCGATATCGATAGCCTCGAGACGCTCGCACAGGGCGGTTTTGCCGGCCTCGTTCTCAGCCTCACGGGCTTTGCGCGCCTCAAAAAACGCTTGATAGCGCTTGTTCACCTCGGCCGATGCAGCCTTGAACTTATCCCATATCTCGTCGCGGAATTCCTTGGCCACCGGACCGATCTGGCGCCACTTGTTGTGCAGCTCCTGCAGACGGCGGTAGGCGGTGATCACGTCTTCCTCGCCAACGAGAGCCTCGGCCTCGGCCAAGAGCAGATTTTTGCTGTCGAGATTTTTCTTGAAATCATAGTCACGCAGCTCCTTGTTGATTTTCAGATTGTCTGAATATCGCTCGCGCGCTTCCTGAAACCGTTTCCATATTGCGGTATCCTCGGTCGGCGGCACATCGCCTATGGCGTTGAACTCGTCTTGCAGCTCGCGATAACGCGGGAAAGTGCGGTTGACATTGTCCGTATCCTCGGCCAGCGCTATGATCTCGTCTATAATGGCGCGTTTGCGCTCGAGATTGGCCAGTTGCTCGGCCTCGATTTTGGCCACATGCTCGGCTTTCTTCTCGCGGATCTGTGTCAACAGGGCCTTGAATTCGTCGGCCGTCGAGTCTTCGTCAGCCGATTCGTTCTCAGCATCGGCGGCCTCGCTTACCTTATGGACGAGGTTGAATTGCTGGCGCAGACGACGGATGTCGTCGGTCGTTATATCGGCGGCATCTTTGGCCAGCAGCTCGCGTGCGAGCTCCATCACGGCATCGGCGGTGAGGTGTTCGGCCTCTGCATCGGCCATGCCTTCGGTCATCTCGGCTTCGGCGGCCTGCTCGGGGTCGAGATCACCGGCCTGCTCGATCCGGGCGTCAATATTTTCATCGGTCTCCACGTTCGTGGGGGCCGGAGTGGGAGTAGTTTCTTCGGCAGATGATTGTGCCGAAACGGGGTCACGCATTTCCATAAGGTATGTAATTAATATTATTCTGTCACTACCTGTACAAAGGCTTGTAACACGCCCCAAATTTAATCATTTTTTTTATATTCTTCAAAAATATTGGATTTTTCGACCTCCCCGATGACATTTAAACCATCTTTCACACCTTCAAATGTTAATTAAAGTTAATTTATAGTACTTGGTATTGCATAGTACTATAAAACATCATACCTTTGCCGGTGTAAAAATCTTCTCAAACAATCTCTCATGAATATCGACAATCTAAAATCACAGATGCGCAAGGGTATGCTCGAGTTCTGCGTGCTGCTTTTGCTCAAAAGAGGGCCGGCCTACGCCTCTGAGATGATCGGCGGTCTGAAAGAGGCCAGGCTGATCGTCGTCGAGGGCACCCTATATCCCCTGCTCACGCGGCTCAAAAACGACGGGTTGCTGTCCTACGAGTGGCAGGAATCCACCTCGGGCCCACCTCGCAAATACTACAGCCTCACTCCGATCGGGCGTCAGTTCCTCGATCAGCTCACCGAGGCCTGGAACGAAATTTCCGACTCAGTAAATCATCTCAATTCGGCAAACAGCTAAAAACAGCATAATCATGAAAAAAACTTTTCCCGTAAACATCAACGGATCAATTTTCTACATCGACGAAGACGCCTACCAGCTGCTCAACAACTACCTCGAGCAGCTGCGCAAGACCTTTCCCGGCGACGAGGGCAAAGAGATCACCACCGACATCGAGGCACGCATCGCCGAGCTCTTCAACGAGCGCATCCGTTCGGGTGCAAGCGTGATTGTGCTCGCCGACGTAAATTCGGTCATCGAGACAATGGGGCGCCCCGACGACCTGGCCGACGAAGCCCCTGCCGACAGCCCCGCCGCCGACGGTTCGGTGCCCCCGCCATTCAACGGCGCACAGTCTGCCACACCGCCCGTCAAGCGGCTCTACCGCGACGACCGCAACAAGGTCTTCGGCGGCGTCATCAGCGGCCTGGGCATCTACATGGGCTGGAACATATTTGTCATGCGGTTGCTGCTTGTCATAATCGCCTGCACCACCTACGTATGGCCATGCGTATTCATCTACCTGATCGCCTGGATGATTATTCCCCCGGCCCGCACTCCCCGTCAGATCCTTGAGATGACAGGCAGTCCGGTCAACGTCTCTACGGTCGGCAACACCGTTCTCGGCACAGCCGATCCGGGCGCGGCCTACAGTGATCTCGGCGGAGGCACATTCTCTCAGATAATGCGCATACTCGGCAAATGTATCATCGGATTCTTCGGCATTATCGCCGCGTGCTTCGGCATCGGATTCCTTGTCGTGTTCTTCGCCGCCATATGCGGCCTGATATGCTATGCAGGCTGGGGTGATATAGCCCTGCTCGACCAGCTCGACATCGAGCTCTCCGGACAACCGGTCATCGGCACCATAGGCATGATACTCGCCGCATGCGCCGTCATTATCCCCTGCGCGGGTCTCATCTGGGGTGCCTGCTGCGCGCTCTTCAATACACGCGGTGCCGGACGCACCACCATAATAACGGCAGTTGTCATCGAAATCATTCTCATCATCACTTCCGTGGTCATGCTGCACGTGGCCGACGTCGACACCATACGGCACACCGGCAGCGTGGTAGCCGTCACAGGCCTCACGGCATTCTCCCCTCTCCAGATCTGCTGATAGCGGCAGACACTCAAAAATCTGCAATCTGCCTGAATCGCCTCATCCCCCCCGAGGCGATTTTTTTGTTATTCATTCACAATATAATGCCCTGCATGGCGTTAATAATACAGATCGGCAACCACCGGTCGCGAGTCGAACCTTACCTCCCCCATGATGCCTATGAAGAAAAACTCTACTTCAACCATCGGTCTCAGCACCGAAACAGGGGTCAACAGCCGTCGCGCCACAACCCCGCGACCCTCGACGGTCGCATTTCTGCGTCAGTTTGCTCGCGCCTACGCTCCGGCGCCACATGCCGCAATGCCCGGCATAGTGCTCAACTGACCATCAACCCAAGAGCCGGTCCAATAACATTCGTTATCAGACCGGCTCTTGGTGTTTGTTCTCCTATATCTGTTATCTGTCAACCGCCGGGCAGCCGGCTGTTGATTCCGTAATCAGACATTGAATCTGAAGTGCATGATGTCGCCGTCCTGCACCACGTATTCCTTGCCCTCGACCGACAGTTTTCCTGCCTCGCGCACACCGCTTTCGCCGCCAAGCGTCACATAATCGTCATACTTGATCACCTCGGCGCGGATAAAACCCTTCTCAAAATCGGTATGGATGATTCCCGCACATTTCGGGGCCTTCGATCCGCGGATAAATGTCCAGGCGCGCACCTCGTCGGGGCCGGCTGTAAAATAGGTCTGCAGATCGAGCAGGGCATACGCCGACCGTATCAGGCGCGACACACCCGACTCCTCGAGCCCGATCTCGTTGAGAAACTCCTTGCGCTCCTCCCACGTGTCAAGCTCGGCGATCTCGCTCTCGGTCTGGGCGGCCACCACGAGCAGCTGGGCGTCCTCGCCCTCTATCGACTTGCGCACGGCCTCCACATACGCATTGCCCGTCGCAGCCGATGCGTCATCGACATTACATACATACATCACAGGCTTCGATGTCAGCAAGAACAGCTCACGGGCGAACTTGGCCTCGTCGGGAGTCTCAAAAGTCACCGAGCGGGCCGGTCGGCCGGCATCGAGAGCTTCCTTGATCTGACGCAGCACCTCATATTGCATCTTGGCCACCTTGTCGCCGCCCGTCTGGGCCTGCTTCAGCGTCTTGGCTATGCGCGAGTCGACAGTCTCGAGATCCTTGAGTGTCAGTTCATATTCGATGATTTCTTTGTCGCGCACAGGGTCGACCGAACCGTCGACGTGAGTGATATTGTCGTCGTCAAAACAGCGCAGCACGTGCAGTATCGCATCAGTCTCGCGGATATTGGCCAGGAACTTGTTGCCCAGGCCCTCGCCCTTCGACGCGCCTTTCACCAGACCGGCGATGTCGACGATCTCGACCGTCGCCGGCACCACCGAACGCGGATTACACATCTCGACGAGCTTGTTGAGGCGCTCGTCGGGCACAGTGATCACGCCCACATTGGGCTCGATGGTGCAGAATGGAAAGTTTGCCGACTGAGCCTTGGCGTTGCTCAGACAATTGAAAAGGGTCGACTTGCCCACATTGGGCAGACCCACAATGCCGCATTGTAATGCCATATCGTGTTAAGTTTTTGTCGTTTTTACTTTTGAGTCTGCAAAGATACAAATTTTTTCATAAATCCGGTCCCGTTCATTCATCCGTTTTCCGACCGTGCGTCGTGCATTCCCACTCAGCTTTTTCGTTAAATATATACAATAATCTTGTCAACCAATGAAAATTTTGTAAATTTGCGCGTTAAATCGATTTTAAAAGAAACAAAATATGGCACAACAAGAAGATGTCTTCAAAAAAATCGTCGCTCACGCCAAAGAGTACGGTTTTGTCTTTCCCTCAAGTGAGATTTACGACGGTCTGTCGGCCGTTTACGACTACGGTCAGAACGGTGTAGAGCTCAAAAACAACATCAAACGCTACTGGTGGGAGGCAATGACCCTGCTGCACGAAAACATCGTGGGCATCGATTCGGCTATCTTCATGCACCCCACTATATGGAAGGCTTCGGGCCACGTCGACGCTTTCAACGATCCGCTGATCGACAACCGCGACTCAAAGAAGCGCTACCGCGCCGACGTCCTTATCGAGGAGCAGATCGCCAAGATCGACGACAAGATCGAGAAAGAGGTCGCAAAAGCCGCCAAACGTTTCGGCGAGTCTTTCGACGAGGCTCTGTTCCGTCAGACCAATCCTCGCGTGGCCGAGCATGTCGCACACCGCGACGCCCTGCACGAGCGATTCTCAAAGGCGATGAACGACAACGACCTCGACGGCCTGCGTCAGATCATCATCGACGAGGAGATCGTCGATCCGATCTCAGGCACCAAAAACTGGACCGAAGTGCGCCAGTTCAATCTCATGTTCCGCACCGAGATGGGCTCTACAGCCGACGGTGCCATGACCGTATATCTACGTCCCGAGACCGCGCAGGGCATCTTTGTCAACTACCTCAACGTGCAGAAGACCGGCCGCATGCGCGTCCCATTCGGCATCGCCCAGATCGGCAAGGCATTCCGCAACGAGATCGTGGCACGTCAGTTCATTTTCCGCATGCGCGAGTTCGAGCAGATGGAGATGCAGTTCTTCGTACGTCCCGGCGAGGAGATGCGCTGGTTTGCCTACTGGAAGGAATGGCGTCTGCGCTGGCACAAGGCTCTCGGCCTCGGCGACGAGAAATATCGCTACCACGACCACGAGAAGCTCGCCCACTATGCCAATGCCGCTACCGACATCGAGTTCCTCATGCCGTTCGGTTTCAAGGAAGTCGAGGGCATCCATTCACGCACCGACTTTGACCTCTCGCAGCACGAGAAGTTCTCGGGCAAGAAAATTCAGTATTTCGATCCCGAGCTCAACAGCAGCTACACCCCCTACGTCATCGAGACTTCTATCGGTGTCGACCGCATGTTCCTCACAGTCCTCTCGTCGGCCTACGAAGAGCAGCAGCTCGACGGCGGCGACTCGCGCGTCGTGCTCCACCTGCCCGCGGCGCTCGCTCCGGTCAAGTGCGCCGTAATGCCTCTCGTACGCAAAGACGGTCTGCCCGAAAAGGCACGCGAGATTGTCGACGATCTCAAATTCGACTTTGCCACACATTACGAAGAGAAAGACTCGATCGGCAAGCGCTACCGTCGTCAGGATGCCATCGGCACACCTTTCTGCATCACCGTCGATCATCAGACACTCGAGGACGGCACTGTCACACTGCGCGAGCGCGACTCGATGCAGCAGACACGCGTAGCCGTGGCCGATCTGCACAAGCTCATCCACGACCGCGTAAGCCTCAACTCTCTGCTGCGTAAACTCAAATAATACGTCGCGTGTTTAAATTGTTTTAATACTCTCCCCACGTTATGAAAAAGTCAACTATCATCGTCATCGCCATTGTGGCCGTTCTGGCCATCGTCGTCATCGGCTGCATAAGCTGGTATGTAGGCACTCGCAACAACTTTGTCACTCTCGACGAGGGCGTCTCGCAGCAATGGAGCAAGGTCGAGGTGCAGTACCAGCGGCGCATGGACCTCATTCCCAACCTTGTCGAGACCGTCAAGGGATATGCGGCACACGAGAGCAACACTCTTGAGAGCGTCACTCGTGCGCGTGCGGGCCTCACCGACGCCTACAATGCCGCCAAAGCCGAGCCCGCCGACGGCGCCACTGCCGATCAGCAGGCGCTCGACCGCTACAATGCGGCACAGCAGCAGCTCGGACGCGCGTTCAATATATATGTCAACGCCGTGCGCGAGGCTTATCCCGACCTAAAGGCCGACACTCAGTTCCAGGACCTGCAGACTCAGATCGAAGGCACCGAAAACCGCATCGCCACCGAGCGCGGACGCTATACCGAGGTCGTGCGCGACTACAATGTGGCCATCCGTCGTTTCCCCGCATCGATTGTCGCATCTATGGCCGGGTTCTCGGTAAAACCACAGTTCAAGGCCGATGCCGAGGCGGCCGACGCACCCAAAGTGCAGTTCTAACAGACCGCTCATGAAAAAAATCTTCATATTCATCGCAATATTCGCTTCGCTCGGATTTCTCGCCGCTTGCCACGACGAGCAGCAGACAACATGGGACACGTATGCCGACTGGCGCGAGCTCAACGACAACTGGCTCCGCGAGCAGCAGGCCCGCAGAAATCCCGACGGAACACCCTACTATCAGACTCTGATTCCCGTCTGGAACCCCTCGGTATTCGTGCTGATACACTACTTCAACGACCGCAGTGAGACGGCCGGCAACCTCTCGCCGCTATACACCAGCGTCGTCGACGTACGTTACATCGGACGCGACTGTCAGGGAGCCGGCTTCGACTCGTCAAATCTGGTAAACCGCTACGGCAAGCTCGGCATACAGCGCTTTGCATGCAACGGCACTATCCAGGGTTGGGGCATCGCTCTGATGGATATGCACGTAGGCGACACCGCCGAGATCATCGTTCCCTACAACGTAGGCTACGGAGCCACTACCGGCACTGCCATCAAACCCTACTCAAATCTGCAATTCAATCTGCGCCTCGACGACATTTATAAATACGAGGCCGCAGCCAACTGACAATAATCTACATGATCAGACCGACTATCATAGCCGTATCGGCGCTGGCCACCGTGGCCGCGGCATGCTCGTCGCAGCGTCAGGCCTCAGCCCCCGCCGGGCCCGACACTGTCGCCGCTGCAGTCCCCGTCCTCGGCTCAAAGCCCGTCGGGCTGCCCCAGGCCGTCATCTACACAACATCAGGCGACTACGACAATCTCGTCCCGGTCACACTCTCGCCCGACGGTAAAAGTATCGTGTCCTATCCTGCCCCGTCTGACGTCTCGCCCGAGACATCCGCACCTCTGCACGTTGCCCACGGCTACCTGCTCGACCGGCGCGGCATCGGCATGTACACGGCATTCACACGCTATACATATGACCGCTATGCAGCTCTGCCCGAGGCACCGTCGCCCGAGCAGCTGCTCGACTCGATCATTCCCGGTGCGCGTGTCACCACAATGTACTCTCTGCCCGTCACAGCCTCTGAGGCCGCAGCCGACACCGCTCTCGTCAACCGGCTTATCGACGAAGGCCGTATCACGCCGCTCATGCCACAACGCATACGCCCCACAGTCACTCATCAATAAAAACCTAAAAATCCCGATATGACTATTCTGCCAACTAAAACGCGCACAGCGCGTCGCCTGAGCGCCGCCATTCTTGCGGCTCTCGTAGGGCTGTCTCCGGCATTTGCCCGTCAGCTCACCGTCGACGAGGCCATCGCCGCAGCCGGCGCTTCCGCTTCTATGCAAAAAGCTCCAAAAGCCAACAAGTATGAGCTCAAATACACCGTCAAGGCCGACCGTCTCAACACCGTCTACGTAGTCAGCGACGGCAAGGGCTACATGGTCCTCTCGGCCGACGACGTCGCCACTCCCGTCCTCGGCTATGCCGACAGCGGATCGTTCGATCCCGCCAACATCCCGCCCGCCATGCAGGGATGGCTCGAGCAGTACAGCGAGCAGATCGCCTACGCCGCCGCACACGGACTCACCGTCTACGGCGCACCCTCTCGTGCCGGATTCTCCAATATAGCCCCGCTTGTCTCCACCATGTGGAATCAGGACTCGCCCTACAACGATCTTTGCCCCAAAGTCGGCAATACCAGCACATATACCGGCTGTGTAGCCACTGCTATGGCTCAGGTGATCAACACCTACAAATGGCCTGTCACCGGCAAAGGCTCTATCATCAACAACTCGACCGGCACACGTGTCACCCTCGATTTCTCGACCCTGACATTCAAGTGGGATCAGATGATCAACAATTATGCCGGCGGCCGGGGCACTGCCGATCAGCGCAAAGCCGTCGCCGAGCTGATGTATGCCTGCGGTATGGCGGCCCAGATGAAATATGGCACCCAGGCCAGTGGCGCCAACGGCATCAACGCCGCAGCCGGTCTGGTCAATTATCTCAACTACGACAAGGGCCTCACATATCGCGAGCGTAGCTATTACGAGATAGGCACCTGGATGGATATGATCTATGCCGAGCTCTCGGCCGGTCATCCCGTTTATTATGACGGCTCGACCGTCAACAACGAGGGCCATGCCTTCGTAATCGACGGTTATTCGGCAGCCGACGGCCTCGTGCACGTCAACTGGGGCTGGGGTGGCATGAGCGACGGTTATTTCCAGATCACCACACTCTCGCCCGACCAGCAGGGCATCGGTGGCGCCTCTTCAGGCTTCTGTCTCAGCCAGGGCGCAATGTTCGGTCTCAAGAAACCAGTCGAAGGCTCGACTGTCGTACCCAGCTTTGCCATGAACGGTGGAATCAGCCTCGCCAACATCGCCAACCGCAACACAACGTCAAATATCACCCTGACAGTAGTAGATCCGGCCGATCCCAACCCTGCGGCAATATTCTCTTACTCTATCCAGAACGTTGTTGTGGAGTTCGGCCTCAAATTTGTATCTTCTACCGGACAGGCCACATATTCGTTTAGTAACGCTACTTCGATATCGCCTCTCCGTGGCGTCAGCGGTTACAGCGTACCTGTAAAAGACGCTCCCACTGCCAACGGCACCTACACCATCACATCTGTATTCCGCAGCAACGGCAAGATTTACGACACGCCCGTCCTGATAGGACGCGTCCGCGAGGTTAAACTCAACGTCGAAGGCAACAAACTCACATTCACCCCTGTCAAAGAGAGCTATACCCTCAAGGCAAGCAATATCGCGCCCGCCCGTCAGATGTACACCGGCAAGAACGCCGCCATCAGCGCCACGATCAGCAACGACGGCTCGGCCGAATATCTCAATCTCATCTCGGCAAAACTCATGAACGGCGCAACCGTCGTCGCTACCTTTGACGGCGTGATGACCGATGTCGCGAAAGGCATGCCCGCCACAATCACCCTCGGCACAAAACTGCCCGACAAAGCTACTCCGGGCAACTATCAGATCGCCGTTTTCGACGCATCCGGCAACGAAATCGGTCGCTCGGGCAACGTTGAGGTAAAAGCCGTTCCCTCGGGCACGACCACACTCACCGTCACCGGCCTCCAGTTCCCGGGCAACGATGGCGGCGCCGGCACTAAAACCGATCCCGTCAAGCTGTTTGCCGACAATGCACGCATCAAATTCGACCTCAACTGCATATCCGGATATTTTGACAACGGTTTCATCTTGCTTGAGTTCTATAAATCGGCGTTCGACCGTCCCACATGGCAGCTCAACACCGATGTCCTGGCCGTAGGCGAGAGCGACGCTATTGACATCACGCTCAATCTCAGCGAGCTGAAGCTCGGCAATGCATATGAGCTGCGCATCAAGAACGGCGGCACACGTCTCGACTCAAAATGGATCACCACCGTCGATGCTTCGGGCATTGACGACGTGACTGTCGACAACGGCTCGCTTGCAATCTATCCCAACCCCGCCACCGATGCAGTCACCATCGAGGCCGGCGCTGCAGTGCGCGCTGTCAGCATCTACTCGCTCGACGGCACACTCGCCCGCCAGGCCGACTTCGGCGGCAACGAGGCCACCGTCGCCCTTGACGTCGATGCCCTCGCTCCCGGTCACTACATCATCACCGTAGAGACCGTCAGCGGCACCACAGCCGACCGCCTCATCAAACGCTGATATTCCACTCGACACATACTCCGACGCCCGCGGCCACAAGGTCGCGGGCGTCTTTTTATACATCGCCGGCCGATCCCGAAAGGCCAACCGTTGTCGCGCAATCCACACATCGGCATCCGGTTGCATAAATTATTTTTCATTCACGGATTTTTGCTATATCTTTGCAAAAATCTATTAAAAAACACATGAAACACTTTACTGAACTTACAAAAATCGCGGCTATTGCCTTATTGGCGACGCCCGTCACGACGTTTGCACGCCAGCTGACCGTCGACGAGGCCCTGGCCGCTGTCGGCCGCACCTTTATGCCGGCCAAAGTCAAGGGCAACGGCAACATGCAGCTCAGATACACGGCCCGGGCCAATGGCATCAACACCGTTTATGTCGTATCATCGGGCGAGGGCTATCTCGTCTTGTCGGCCGATGACGTCGCCACACCCCTCCTCGGATATGCCGACAACGGCTCGTTCGACATCAACGACATGCCGCCGGCCATGCGGCAGTGGCTCGACGACTACAGCGCACAGATAGCCGCCGCCGTCGCCACCGGCGGTGTGGTCACAGGCGCCGCTCCGCTGGCCTCGTATTCAAATATCAGGCCGATAGTCACCACACGCTGGAACCAGGATTCACCCTACAACGACAAATGTCCCCGTGTCGACGGCCGCGCCACATACACCGGCTGCGTCGCCACGGCTCTCGCACAGGTCATGAACGTGCACAAATGGCCCGAGAAGGCATCAGGCACCAACACCTACGAGTGGCAGTACTACAATTCGTCGGGCCAACTGCAGAAGACCAATATAACGCTCGATTTCTCCACAATACCACTCTCGTGGTCTTCGATGATCGACAATTATTCAAACGGTGCGGGCACCACTGCACAGCGCACAGCCGTCGCCAATCTGATGTATGCCGCAGGCGTGGCCTCGAACATGCAGTACGGCACCGGCGAGAGCGGAGCATCCACAACCACCTCGGCCAGAGGTCTTGTCGACTACTTTGACTATGACAAGGGCCTCTTGCTATACGAACGCAATCTCTACCCTCTGACAACCTGGACCGACATGCTCTATACCGAGCTCGCCGCCGGACGCCCCGTGCTTTATTCAGGCCAGAATGCCAACGGAGCCAGCGGACACGCCTTCGTCATCGACGGCTATTCGGCCGGCGACGGACTGTTCCACGTCAACTGGGGATGGGGTGGCATGAGCGACGGCTACTACCTCATCACGACACTTGAACCCGGTCAGCAGGGTATCGGCGGCAGCACTGCCGGATACAGCAACGACCAGAGCGCAGTCATGGGCATACAGCCGCCCGTCCCCGGGTCAGAATACAAGACCGTGTTCGGTGTGAACGACAAATTCTCTACATCAAAGGAGACATACACCCGCAGTGAGAGAGTCACGATCAACTGCAAATATCGCAATTACAGCCTTGTGTCGCAAACGGTCAGATGCGGTCTCAAGCTCGTGGACAAAGCCACCGGCGCCATATCTTACGTCTGGTGGATATACGCGCCATCACAGCTCGGAAGTAACTACTTTTTCAACCCGTTTGAAATATCCGGCTCCGCATTCCCGTCTGAAGGCACCTACACTGTCACCCCTGCGGTCCTGAATAGTGCCGACAACGCCATTTACGATCCCCTCATTCCGGTCGACTCGCCTCAGTCTATGACACTCGTTGCCACGCCCGAGACTCTTACTTTTACACCCGACATACAGCAATCCGTCATCTCGGCCACAGCTCCCGACTTAGCCACAAGACTATACGTAGGCAAACGTGCTGTCATCAACACTTCAGTATCTAACACCGGTGCCGAATATTTCGGCAAAGTCGAGCTTAGATTCAACCGAGGCGCCACAACTGTCGCGACCGTCACCAGCGGAATGATCGATATCGAACAGGGACGTTCGATCGATGTGACCTTCGACACCACCCTGCCGTCAGCCATAACCGCCGGCTCTTATACCGTCGGCGTCTACGACAACACGGGCAAGCTCATCAGCCCCACCGTCAATGTCACTGTTACGGCCGCACCCGCGGGCACCCCGACCATCACATTCTCGAACATCAGATTCCTCAACACATTCGGCGGCAACGGCACTTCTGCCTCTCCCGCACTCGTGTGCGCCGACTATTTCTGGATTCAGGCCACGGCCACCTGCAGCGGCGGCTACTTTGACGGTGATCTGCGGGCCTACATATTCCCGGAAACCGGTGGCTCATCACTCACCGTCCTAACCGACAACACCCTGCCGATGTCTTCCGGCGAGAGCCGCACCGTCACCTTCCACGGCGATCTGTCAGATGTCGTCTCGGTAGGCAGCACTTATGCTGCAATCCTCTCCCAGCCGCCGACAGGAGGATACATCAGCGGCGACTGGAACTACTTCAAGGTAGATATGCTCACCGGTATCGACGACGTGACTGTCGACAACAGCCCGCTCGCGGTCTATCCCAACCCTGCTACCGACGCGGTCACTATCGAGGCAGGCGCTGCAGTGCGCGCTGTCAGCATATACTCGCTCGACGGCACACTCGCCCGACGGACCGGCTTCGACGGCATCGAGACCACCGTCACGCTCGACGTCGACGCACTCGCCCCCGGCCACTACATCATCACCGTAGAGACCGTCAGCGGCATCACAGCCGAGCGTCTCATCAAACGCTGATATTTACGGCACGACACAAAACGCCCGCGACCTTGTATGGCCGCGGGCGTTTTCTTATATCACATGATTACCTGACAACAATCTTGGTGCATTCGCTGCCCTTGAGCACGATATAGATACCGGGGACTGTCGGGGCGTCGACCCGTACACCGTTGATATTATAATAGACCGGAGTCTCGTCAAAGTCGCTGTCGACATCATCCACGCCTGTTGCGACATCTTTCACCGGCGATAGATATGAGAGGATATTGGTGGTAAGTCTGACGATGTTGTCATGTTTCAGATTGACGCCGTTATTGCGAGGAGACCATTCGTAGGCGGCAAGACCGTTGACAATCACTGTACCTTTGCGGGCATCCACAATATCAGGGGTGATAACTCACCACGGCACGGGATTGTCTTTCAGGGCAGTCAGATAATATCTTACTTCGATACCTTGCGGCCACCCACGACATAGATACCGCGGGGCAGTCCCTCGAGCGAATGTCCGTCGCGCACATAGCGGCCATAGACATCATAGATGCGGCAGTCACCGGCGTCACTGTCTATGTCCTCGATGCCGGTTGTGGCGCCGCTGTCGGTCCAGGCATAGATGTTGTCGAGATATACCGCAGGCTCAGTGGCGGCCTGTACCTGCACATCGGCAGTCGCAGGGCTGACGTTGAACAGTTTGAACTGGCCCAGTCGAGTGAAATCGACATTGGGAAACTCGCTCATGGCGATATTGTACGAGTTCCAGCGTCCGGCCTCGACATTGAGCTGCTTCCGGTCGCTGTCACACGTCGGATTAATACTGATCGGATAGAAATCTATCACAGCGTTTTCAGTAGAGTAGATATCGATATGCAGATATTTCTTGTCATTGACGTTTACGATCTCGTCGTATTTTGACATCTGGAAGCCTATGTAGTTGAAATTTGTCAGTCTATAGGCATTGTCGCCACTGCACTGCACGATCTCATGATTGGTGGCCTGGTTCCATGAGCCTACCACCCAGCCTGATGCGACATTTGCATAATGGTCAGAGAAGAAACTTGTCACCCTGTCGAAAGCATGCATGGGCGTAGGTGCGGCCGGTATAGCTGTCGGCTCGTCAGGTTCGGTCTGCTTGTCGTTTTTCCACAGATACAGATTGTCGATATACAGCGTCTGGCCGGTGCCACCGTCAAACTTGAACTGGCCGAGTTTCGAGAACACCGTATTGGGGAAATTGCTCACGGCGATATCAAACGAATTCCAACGCCCGGCCGTCACATGCCGACCTACCAGGTCCTTATCGCTGACTGGGTCGAGAGAGATCGGATAGATATTGATATCCATTTCCTGATCGGAATAAATGTCAACGTGGATATACTCCATGTCTGACGCGTCGATGGTGCCCTGACCGCCGTCGGCCTGCAGGCCCATATAATCGAATCCGGTCAGCCTGAAGGCATTGTCGCCGCCGCAGGGGACTGTGGTCACAACCGTCTTCTGATTCCAGTCGCCTACTGTGAGAGCGGGTACAGCCGGAGTGTATTTGTCGCTGAAAAAGCTTTTGACGTTCTCTGCCTTCTTGTCGGGAGCCGGTGCCGCGGGAACAGTGGTCTCTTCGGGTTGTTTCTCGTTTTTCCACAGATACAGATTGTCGATATACAGCGTCTGGCCGGTGCCACCGT
>JAUNGA010000002.1:64652-75804 GCA_030524765.1 Bacteroidales bacterium
CCGGAGTGTATTTGTCGCTGAAAAAGCTTTTGACGTTCTCTGCCTTCTTGTCGGGCACGGGGGCAGACGGTATATTGACCGGTTCGGGATCGGGAGTCACGATCTCTCCGCCGCTGTTGTCGCCGTTGAAACCGCCGATAGTCACGACAGCACGCTGAGGTGCTGTAGAGTAGCATGTGGCGCTCTGGTCGAATGTATCGTCATAGGCAAAGGCATATGTGCGGCCGTTTGACACGGTGATATCGGTGTTGTGGAAGAATTTCACATACTCATTGCAAGGGTACTCGGTGCCGCCTGAAAAAGCACGGATTCCGCTCTCGGGATTCCAGTCCTGCAGACCTGTCTGGGTACGGAACTGGCCGCGGTTGAACGCCGCGCAGAACATTGCCTGCACCGTCAGGTCGATCGCACGCTGCCGGTCGTCCTCAGCCCGGCCGTTGGCAAACTCGCCGGCACCCTCGATTGCGTCTTCGGTCGTAGGCTTGCCATAGATGTGTGCCTGTTCGCCTACTCGCCAGTAAGTGCCTTCCTTGCATGTGAGCGTAAAGGTGTCGCCGTCGACACGGCCCTCCCAGCGGCCGAGCATACCCATGTTGATGTTGGCCGTGTTGGTGCGGAAATAGTTCCATACCTTGTCTATATATGCGTTGAACAGGCCTGTCTCTTTGATCGACTGCACCTTTGACGGCTGCTTTATGATACCGCCGAGATTGTCCTTGTCGATGAGGTTGTAGTAGCAGTCTTTGTAGGCTGTGCCGCCAAGCGAGCTGTTCCAGCGGTTGATCACATCCCTGTAGGCGACATACTCGCCACGCTTGATATAGGCCGTACTGCCACCTGTGTTGCCGGCCGAATACAGTTCGAGGCCCATCGGAT
The DNA here is from genome assembly GCA_030524765.1 of Bacteroidales bacterium. GTDB lineage: Bacteria > Bacteroidota > Bacteroidia > Bacteroidales > Muribaculaceae > CAG-873. The sequence goes on from JAUNGA010000002.1 coordinate 65,529, forward strand.
ACTGGAATGCGTCGACACGGGTGGTGTTGATCCATATCTGGCCGATCTGCTGCCGGTTGCCGTCGACAAAACCGGGCTCATAGGTAAACTCGATGAGCTCCCAGCGTATTCCCGAGTTGGGGTCGGTGGGATTGTTCATATCGGCACCCGCATAGCCGCCGGCCTCGTGCACGTGCAGATACATCGGAGACTTGAAACCGATAAACAGTCGGCAGGCATGTGTCCCGCCGAGATAGATCGTATGGTCTCTCAGATCTGACATCCGCGTAAAGATATCGGCATATCCCCAGTCGTCGCCTTTCACATGCAGTCGGTTGAGACCGGCGTTGAGAGGCTGCAACACGCAACGCTGCTGCTGCGAGCTTGCCTGCAGGTCATAATAGATTTCTTTTTCGACATCTCCTTCTTTGGTCTTGCCTATGATGGCGACATAAATGTCGCTGTCGGCAAAGTCACCGTTCGAACTGTTGACGAGTTTCACAGGCAGGTCGGCATACGCGCTCCAGCGTTGCCAGAGCCATGGCCGCGATACTGACAATGCGGTTGATTTTCATTATTGCTTGAATTTATGGTTTAGACTAAGGCGACTCATCGCCATGGTTTAGAACTTAAGATTATTCGACAGCGAAATTATCCATAATCTGTCAGACCGACAAGCCTTATGCCGTCGCCGAAGCCATTGCAGTACTAATGCAGTAGCGAAAAGGGCCGGTGATTCCGACAATACACCGACCCTACAGGCTTTTCAAAAGGATTATTTCGTATCAGTTGCCGAGTGTCAGCGACGACAGCGGCAGCAACGAGGCCGCAAAGGCCGACACATCATCGGCCGTCAGAGCATTGACGCGTGCGATGCTGTCGGCCCGACTCGTCACATGACCACGGTAGAGCATCTGACGCGCCATGCCGAGGATGCGGTTGTCGACATTCTCTGACGCGACGGTCAGCTGTCCCAGATATTGTTTCTTGGCCATCTCGAGACGACGTGGAGTGACGGCACCGCCGGCAACCGATTCGATCGTCTCGCGCACCAGCCGACGGCAACGCCCGTTGTCGTCGGGGTCACAGCCATAATATACAACCAGCTCGCCGCAATCGGTAAACAGGCCCGTCGAGGCCTCGACGCTGTAGACCAGTCCGCGCCGCTCGCGCAGCGCGACATTGAGCAGCGAGTTCATGCCCGGTCCGCCAAGTATGTTTGTGAACAACGCCCTCGCGAAACGATCGTCAGAGTCAATGCCGCCCGTACGCGCCCCAACGAGGGTATGGCACTGATGGCTGTCGATATGGTGCAGCCGCTCAAACGGCGCCACCACGGCCGGTGTCGCCGTATGACGCACCACATCGCGCGGCTCCATGCCGCCGAAATACCGGCGAGTCAGTTCGAATACGCGCTCGGCACTGTGACCGCCGGCATAAAACATCACCATATTGCCGGGCACATAGTAGCGGGCAAGCCAGTCGCGGCAGGCCTCCGAATCAAAACGTGCCAGAGCCGCCCGGTCGCCAAGTATATTGTGTCCGAGACTGCTGCCGGCGAATATCAGATCCTCAAAGTCATCGTAGACAGCCTCTGAGGGCGAGTCGAGATATGAATCGATCTCGTCGGCCACCACCTCACGCTCCTTGTCGAGCTCACGGTCGGGGAAGCGCGAGTTCTGCACCAGATCGGCTATCAGCTCGGCGGCACGCGAGGCATTGCCTCCCGGGAAGACCGAGTAGACGACGGTCTCTTCTTTGGTCGTGTAGGCGTTGAGTTCGCCGCCGACAGCCTCCATGCGGTTGATGATGTGCCACGACGAGCGACGGGCAGTGCCTTTGAAGATGGTGTGCTCGACAAAATGGGCCAGGCCGCGGCACGAGTCGTCCTCGTCGCGGCTGCCCGCACGCACCGCCACTCCGTAATAACCCGCAGCAGCGCCCGGCACGAGCAGATGCACCATGCGCAGCCCGTTGGGCAGCACGGCCGTTGTCACGCGGGGCTCAGACACTCTCATCGGGCCAGTCTCCGTTGTCTTTTATAAGTTGTATCAGCCGCGGCAAAGCTTCCTCGGCCTTGATATTCTTGACCACGCATGTCTGGCCTTTGTAGAGGCTCACCCTGCCGGGGCCCGCGCCCACATACCCATAATCGGCGTCGGCCATTTCGCCCGGACCGTTTACGATACAGCCCATCACACCGATTTTGAGACCCTTGAGCCCTGCCGTGGCAGCCTTTACCTCGGCAAGGGCACGCTGCAGGTCAAATAGAGTGCGGCCGCAGCTGGGGCAAGCGATATACTCGGTCTTGGTGATCTTGCGTCGTGTGGCCTGCAGTATGTCGAGCTCGAGGCGGCGGCACTCGTCATCGGTCAGCGACGGCGCCTCGATGCGTATATTGTCAGTCACACCCTCGATCTCAAGCAGGGCATAGCCAAGGTCGACCGCGGCGGCGATCTTGACATCCTCGGGCGACATGCCGGCGGGATAGCTGACCGTCACATCACCATTACCGGCGGCGACGGCACGGCGTATGCGTCCGGGAGCGTCGGTACGGGCCACATGGGCCAATATCTTGCGGGCCACGGGTATTTCGCGCTCGGGGTCCTCAGACAGCGACACGCGTATAGTGTCACCCAGGCCGTCGACCAGCAGAGAGCCTATGCCGACAGCACTCTTGATGCGGCCGTCATCACCGTCGCCGGCTTCGGTCACACCGAGATGCAGCGGGAAGGCCATTCCCTCGCGCTCCATCGTCTCGGCGAGCAGGCGTACCGTGCGGGTCATCACCACCACGTTTGATGACTTGATTGAGATGACCACGTCGGTGAATCCGCGCTCGACCGCGATGCGCAGAAATTCCATCGCGCTCTCGACCATGCCCTCTGGCGTGTCGCCATAGCGGTTGCGTATGCGGTCTGAGAGCGAGCCGTGGTTGACGCCCAGACGTATGGCCACACCACGCGACGCACACAGATCGAGAAACGGCACAAATGCCTCGCGTAGCCGGGCAAGCTCGGCCGCATACTCCTCGTCGGTGTATTCATGCTGCTCGAATTTGCGCCCCGGATCTACAAAATTGCCTGGATTGATACGCACCTTCTCGACTTCCTCGGCCGCAGCGAACGCCGCAGCGGGGTTATAATGGATGTCGGCCACGAGAGGAACCTCACAACCGCGCTCGCGCACGAGGCGGCGTATCTCGCCCAGATTGCGGGCATGTGCGGGGGTCTGGGCTGTCAGGCGCACGATATCTCCGCCGGCCTCGGCGATGCGTATGATCTGATCGGCCGACGCCACAGTATCCATCGTCGGGGTGTTGGTCATCGACTGTACGGCAATCGGATTGTCGCCGCCGATCGCCACACGGCCTATGCGCACCGGCACCGTCATGCGGCGCCGGCGACTGCAGGTATCACCGGTCATGATCAGTTGGTCTTGAATTTATATGTGTCTATGGCGGCAAGGTCTCTGTTGGCCTTGACAATCTTGTCGCTGAGCGAGCGGCACCACGCGGCATAGCGCTCGGCCAGCGCACTGTCAGAGAGAGCCAGCATGCGCACTGCCAGCACGGCGGCATTCATGCCCGCATTGATGCCGACAGTGGCCACAGGTATGCCCGGGGGCATCATCACGATAGACAGCAAGGCGTCTTGTCCCTGCAGTGTAGAGTCGATCGGCAGGCCGATCACAGGCAGAGTGGTCAGCGCGGCGATCACGCCCGGCAGAGCGGCGGCCATGCCTGCGGCGGCGATGATCACCTTGATGCCCCGGCCGGCGGCCCCGGTTGCAAATTCCTCGACCTCATGCGGCGTGCGGTGCGCGCTGAGAGCATTGAGCTCGAAAGGCACCTGCATCAGTTCGAGAAAGTCGGCCGCCTTGCGCAGCACGGGCAGATCTGACGTGCTGCCCATTATTATACTTACTTGTGGTTGCATATTTCTTGAAATAATTGGTTTATCAATATATACACATCGCCCCGAAACAGCAGGCGATGCCAAGGGCCAGGCCGGCCAGCACCTGGGCCAGTGTATGGCGGTCGAGCAACAGACGGGCGGTGCCCACCACGCCGGCAAGCACGATGACCATACTCAGCCAGATCATGGCGTGTACATCGGCCAGGCCCGAGACCGTGAACCACAGCATCATGCCCACCAGGCCACCCACAGCGGTCGAATGCGCGCTGATCTTCCACACCAGAGTGATGACGAGCGACACAGCGGTGGCGAAGGCCGCCCCGCAGAAGAACATCGTCAGCCACCACGGCGCACCGATCGAGCGCACCACCCATGCCGCGGCGCAATAGCACACGACGGCTATCGAATAAGGCACCAGCCGCTCGCGCGTGTTGCTGATGGCGGTGTCGCTGACCCGGCCGAGTTTCATGAGCAGCATGATCGCGCCCAGAGGCACAAGAGCCGTAACGGCGGCCACGATCAGCGTGGCTATCAGCCGGCTGCTCTCGGGCACAGCCCTCAGCGGGGTGATCCACATGGCCATTGCCATGCCGTAGGTGGGTATGAGCAGCGGCGAGAAAACATCGCTCACGATCTGCGCCCAGCGCGGGCCGCGGCGACTGTCTGTATTATCCTTGGATGTAGCTATCATATGCGGTTTATTTGATATTGCGTCTGAGACGGGCGACGGGGTAGCCCATGCGCTCGCGGTATTTTGCCACGGTGCGGCGGGCCACGTCGAAGCCATCGGCCACAAGCCTGTCGCACAGCTCGGCGTCGGTCAGCGGATGTCGGCTGTCCTCGCCCTCGATCAGCGCACGCAGGGCCTCGGCCACGGCATGGCTCGATGTGCCGCGCTCGTCGTTGAGACCTTCGTTGAAGAACATCTTGAGCGGGAACATGCCGTCGGGCGTCATCACATATTTGCCGGCCGTGGCGCGCGAGATGACACTCAGATCGAGACCCGTCAGGCGGCGTATGTCGCGCAGCACCATCGGACGCAGCCTCGCGCGGTCGTAGGTAGCAAAAAACTCGGGCTGCAGCCTGACGATCGCCTGCATTACAGCCATCAGGGTCTCACCCCGGCGGCGGGTCATGGATATGAACTCGGCGGCATCGTCGCGACGGTTGCGTATGAAGGCCCGGGCCTCGGCATCGCGCCGGCCGACCGGAGCCGGGGCATTGTCGTCGATAGCGAACGAGCTCTCGATGGCCAGCTCGGGCACATGCCCCGTAAGGCTCACCGTTGCCACGCCGGCGGCGTCGACCTCGACATTGAAATCGGGTGTGATATAACCCATGCGGTCGCCGGCGCCCGACGGCTCGAGCAGCGAGGCAGGCTTGGGATTGAGAGAGCGTATCACGTCGAGGGCGTCTCTGAGCGACTCCTCGGGTATGTCGAGGGCCGCCGCAAGACGGTCGAAATGCTTGCGGGAGAAAAGATCAAAGTATTTGTCGACAATCTCGCGGGCCGTGCGCACATCGACACTGACCGGCATGCGGTCGAGCTGCAGCAGCAGGCAGTCGCGCAGGTCGCGGGCACCTATGCCGGCCGGATCGAGCGAGCGCACCATGTCGATCATGCGTCTCACATCGTCCTCGCCCACATCAATGCCGGCGCCCATGGCCACGTCATATACGATATCGCCGACCGAACGCGTCAGATAGCCGTTTGCGTCGAGATTGCCGATGACATAGACGGCCACCTCGCGGTCAGTATCGTCGAGGTCGTAATCGCCCAGTTGTCTGAGCAGCGACTCGGCCGCCGTGGGGGCATCGTCGGCCGCCACGGGTTCGTAACGGTCGGCTGTATAGCTCTGGCTGTCGCGCAGGCGGTATGACGGCACATCATCGTCGCTTGCATAGTCGGCGCGCTGCAGTTGCTCGGCCGTCTCGTTGAAATCGTCATGCGCGTTGTCGTCGTCGGGATGCCCCGGCATGTCAACGCCCCCCTCGACGGTCTGCAGAGCGGGATTCTCGTCGAGCATACGCCGCACCTCGTCTTCAAATTCAGGCGAAGACATTTCGAGCAGGCGTCCGAAACGCATCTGCTTCGGATTGAGTTTCAGCCTCAGCTGCTGATGTTGCGATAAGCCCTGGTTTGCGTCAATCATGGCGCAAAGTTAAGTATTTATTTTGAGAAAATGTCCTTTATTCTTTCTGTGAGCGAGGATGTGGGCGGCTTGAGATGCACCGACACCTTGGTCGACTTTTTATTAAGAAAGATAATCGACGAATGCAGCACGATGGCTGTCCATTCCTCAAAAGGGACTATGGCATGTATATGGGCCAGAGGTATGCGATGAAACAGCGACCGGGCGTCGATCGAGCCGATAAGCAGATCGTTGCTGTCAATGTCGATCGAGACATCATGCATGACGCCCACCGAATCAAACAGCAGCGCCACATCCAGACAGTCGACACTTTTGGGCCGCTTGGGATATTGCTTGTAAAGCGTTCGTATGACTTCTTTTGTTATCATCTGCAATCGGTAATTGATGTTGCGAATAGCACTTTAACGGTTACTCGGGCGAGGCGGTCACATAGCATCCGCCGTCATTCTTATAAACGTCGCAAATAACAAATAGTTTGCCGCTTCTCGAGGTTTTATAGATTTTGTGTAGTTGTGCTACATTATTATATATGAACAATCACCGGATGCCTCAGCGGCGTGAGGCAACCGGCGATTGTCATATCGGGGGTCAGGCAAGGAATCCGAGCAGCACACCGGCTGCAACCGCCGAACCGATCACGCCGGCCACGTTGGGGCCCATGGCATGCATCAGCAGGTAGTTTGACGGATCGTATTCCAGACCGAGATTGTTAGAGATGCGGGCCGACATCGGCACGGCCGACACGCCGGCATTGCCGATCAGCGGGTTGATCTTCTTGTCATGCGGCAGCACGAGGTTGAACAGCTTGACAAACAGCACACCCGACGACGAGGCGATCACAAAGGCCATGAAGCCCAGGAAGAAGATGAAGATCGTCTGCGGGGTGAGGAACTGCGATGCCTGTGTCGAGGCACCCACGGTCATGCCGAGCAGGATGGTCACAATGTCTGTAAGGGCGTTTGAGGCTGTCTTGGCCAGACGGGTGGTGACGCCGCACTCGCGCAGCAGGTTGCCGAAGAAGAGCATGCCCAGCAGGGGCAGACCCGACGGAACGACGAAGCAGGTGAGCAGCATGCCCACGATCGGGAAGATGATCTTCTCGTTCTGCGACACCGCGCGGGCGGGTTTCATCTTGATCAGGCGCTCTTTCTTGGTGGTGAAGAGGCGCATCAGCGGCGGCTGGATCACAGGCACCAGGGCCATGTAGGAGTAAGCCGAGACGGCGATGGCACCCATCAGGTTGGGAGCGAGCTTGGATGACAGGAAGATAGCCGTGGGGCCGTCGGCACCGCCGATGATGGCGATGGCACCGGCCTGGTCGGGGGCGAAACCGATGGCCAGGGCCACCATGTAAGCGCCGAAGATACCAAACTGGGCGGCAGCGCCGATCAGCATCAGCTTGGGATTGGCGATCAGGGCCGAGAAATCGGTCATGGCGCCGATGCCAAGGAAGATCAGAGGCGGATACCAGCCGGCGCTCACACCATTGTAGAGGATATTGAGCACCGACCCCTGCTCGTAGATGCCGACCTCGAGACCGGCACCCGTGTTGAAGGGCACGTTGCCGATCAGGATACCGAAGCCGATGGGCACCAGCAGCATGGGCTCAAAGTTTTTCTTGATTGCCAGCCAGATGAAGAAGAGGCCCACCAGCAGCATGATGATGTTGCCCCACTCGGCATTGGCAAAGCCGGTCAGTTCCCAGAACTGACGCAGGTTTTTCAACAGGAAATCACCGAAATCCATAATCGGCGGTTTTATTCGATGACGATGAGCGGGTTACCCTCGAGCACCGAGTCGCCCGCGCTGACCAGGATCTCTTTGACTACGCCGTCGCGGCCGGCATGGATGGCATTCTCCATCTTCATGGCCTCGAGCAGCAGCACGGTATCGGCGGCCTTGACAGCCTGGCCCACCTTGACGGGAATCGACAGCACCACGCCGGGCAACGGAGCCTTGACGGCCTGTGCCGAGCCGGCTACGACGGGCTTGGCGATTACTTTCTCGCCGGTGGCGGTGCGGGGGGCTGCCGCCGGACGCGGAGCCTGCACTGTCTTGACTGTGGCGGCCTTGGCAGGCTCGAGCTCGACGCGATAGGCCACGCCGTTGACCTCGACCTGGGCGATATTGCCGTCGATATCGCCTACGGCTACATTATAGGTGTTGCCGTTGATCTTATATTTGTACTCTTTCATTGTTGTAGATATTTGCAGGTTTTATCGGCGGGTAGGCCGCTGGGGCACTTCGCGCAGGTTGTAAATCTTTGAGCTCCAGGGCGAGTAAGCGCGTTTAACCTTGTTGATGGTCAGCACGGTGCTCTCGCGGTCGTGGGCATCGAAATGATCATGCAGAGCCATGACGATGGCGGCGATCTCCTCGCCGGTGTCATGGGCGACATCGCGGGCCTCGACTTTCTCGCCTACCTCGGCGCTGCGGGTGCGGGCCTTGTTGCTGCGCGACACGAGCGCTCCGATCTTGCCGATGGCATAGAAGCACAGGCACAGCAGCAGCAGAGCCGAGAAGACGATGCACATGGCCATGACGGTCATGCCGAAGCCGTTGGCGTCGCGCTCGGCAAAATCTGCTATCTTCTCGTTGGTGTCGTTGATCACATTGGCGCTCGACGGGGTGATATAGTCGTCGTTGCCGCCGGTGCGCAGGGCCCATTCGCCCTCGCCGTCGGCGGTGCGTGCCCAGCTCTGGCCGGCGGTCAGCGACGCGGGCACGATGACCTCGTCGATGAGTGTGCGGCCGTCGGCGTCATAGATGCCGATCCAGTTGTCCTGGCCGGGCACCAGCGTGAAGTTGGTGTGGAACGTGCCCTTGTTGGGCTCGCCGTCGGCAAAGAACAGCACATGCTGGCGTTTGGGCATGCGGGTGTTGACATCGCCCAGAGGCACCGGATAGAGGGTGGGCCGGGTCGAGTCGTTGGTGATGTAGATGCTCGATATCTCGATGGGTGCGAAGTTGGCGTTGAATATCTCGATCCAGGCCTGGTGTGCGCCGTATTCGTCGGCGATACCGCCCGGGGTATTCTCGACCATCACCTCGTTGATGCGCAGGGCCGAGCGCGTCTGCGCCGAGGCCCATGCGCCGCACACCGCCGCCATGACAAGCATCAGTATCAGTCGTTTTTTCATAACTTCTTTTCTGATTATTGCGGTTGGTGGTGTGGTTTACAGAGGTATGTTGCCGTGTTTCTTGGCGGGGTTGACAACCTTCTTGGTAGCCAGCTGCTGCAGGGCGCGGATCACGCGGAAACGGGTGTTGCGCGGCTCGATCACATCGTCGATATAGCCATAGCGGGCTGCGTTGTAGGGGTTGCAGAAGAGTTTGTTGTACTCGGCCTCGCGCTCGGCCAGCACCTTCTTGGGATCTTCAGATGCCTTGGCCTCTTTGGCATAGAGCACCTCGACTGCGCCGGCACCGCCCATGACGGCGATCTCGGCCGTCGGCCATGCATAGTTCATGTCGCCGCGCAGCTGCTTGCAGCTCATCACGATGTGGCTGCCGCCGTAGCTCTTGCGCAGGGTGACGGTGACTTTGGGCACGGTAGCCTCGCCGTAGGCATAGAGCAGCTTGGCGCCATGCAGGATCACACCGTTGTACTCCTGGCCTGTGCCGGGGAGGAATCCGGGCACGTCGACCAGCGTCACCAGAGGGATGTTGAACGCGTCGCAGAAACGCACGAACCGTGCGCCCTTGCGCGATGCGTTGCTGTCGAGCACGCCGGCCAGGTATTTGGGCTGGTTGGCCACGATGCCGACCGACTGGCCGTTGAAGCGGGCAAAGCCCACGATGAGGTTCTTGGCATAGTCGCGCTGCACCTCGAGGAACTCGCCGTTGTCGACGATGGCGCCGATCACCTCATACATGTCGTAGGGGCGGTTGGCCGAGTCGGGGATGATCTCGTTGAGCGAATCCTCAAGACGGTCGATGGGGTCGGTGCACTCGACCAGCGGCGGCTCCTCGAGATTGTTCTGAGGTATGTATGTGAAGAGTTTGCGGATGATCTTGATGGCGTCCTCGCCGTCTTCGGCGGCAAAGTGGCATACGCCGCTCTTGCTCGAGTGTACCTCGGCGCCGCCCAGGGCGTCCTGGGTCACGTCTTCGCCGGTCACGGTCTTCACGACCTTGGGGCCGGTGAGGAACATATAGCTGATGCCCTTGGCCATGATGGTGAAGTCGGTCAGAGCGGGCGAGTAGACGGCACCGCCGGCGCAGGGG
>JAUNGA010000043.1:0-17013 GCA_030524765.1 Bacteroidales bacterium
TTGGTTTTTTCTTGCGTTCCGAGCCGGTTCGATTATGCGGGAGTATTATATTTCAACCGTCACAGGAATCACTATCGGAGGCATTTCCTCTTTCGGCTGGACATGGATCATCTCCCAGATGTTCTCAATGCTCATCCGGAGTTCCTCAACTGTCCGTTCATATAGATTCTTTTTCATTTGCGACAATATTTATAGTTTTCTGTCGCAAAATTAGGTCTGACTATACCTCTATATGGAAAAGAAAAGTAAAACTTGGTAAAATCACCGAAGTTTTACTTTTACTTAATTTTACTTTAATGTAATGTGTTTCTATTTAGATAATTTCAAGAGTAAATCCTCTTTTGCATTCTGTAGATTTTCTTCTTTGATAAGGCTGCCTCCAACGGTGCTGAACATCTTGCTGATTGCGCCATGAGAACCCTCCACGCCCCAAAACATCTTCATTATAGAAAACTCCGGGACATCGGTTAACCAGTTTATTTCAAGCGCGGCTTGAATATATGTGGCAACTATCTTTCCTTTCATGCCGTTCAGGATATCTCTCATGATTTCTGATTTTCTACTCTTCTCATCAATACTGGAACCTACAATCAAGCTATAAAGCGTGCGTAATGCTTTATCTCTAGCTTCTTCTTCAAGATTCAACATCTTTGTTTGCCGATATTCAAGAGAGGTAAGCGTTTCAGGTAATCTCTCAGATTCCTTTTTCAGTTCCTCATACCTATCCCAAATGAATGGGATCCAAAGGATTTCAATTACATTTGCAATCTCCTTTGCAATGGTAGCTTTGTCAACCACAACCTTTGCCGTATGTCTAAGTGCCATTCCAATGGTGTCTTTGAAATTGAAGAACCATCTTGAGAATTTTTTTAGTGTGTTGTAGATTGACCGTACACAGTAGGTAGCGCAGAATCCACATCGTATATCCTCTATTATCGCTCTCTGGAAATTAAGCCATTCTTCGGTCAAACATCTTCTCAACTCAATAAGATGATTAACATTCACGGCTTCCCAATCCGTGCAGAATGGTTCAATAAACGACATTCTTACGCAGAGTATGTTCTCGTAATATGGGAGGTCATGTGTGTTCATCCGATAGGAGATATAATTAGGAAACACTTTTTTACAAGTGAGAGTTCGTCAATGGATAGCTATCGGAGGTATTGGCACAAATTTTATTGTAAAATAGGCCCAAATAAGGTGCAGGAAAGGTACGTTGGAATTGACAATTTAACAATGTTAAATTTGAGAGAAGCCAAATTTTAACATTTTGACTCTGCAAAAAAATCCATTTTCGGAGATGTTGACTCAAAAAATTATAGAAAAAAGTAGACAAAATGGATTGATGAAATTTTTTGGTAGACAAACGGTAGACAAAAACAAAAGATAAATCCCGAAACTCTTGATTATTAAAGAGTTACGGGATTTGTCAGTGCCCAGAACAGGACTCGAACCTGCACGCCTCGCAGCACTCGCACCTGAAACGAGCGCGTCTACCATTCCGCCACCTGGGCTTGTGCACCGCGTAGTTTTTGAGGGCTCGCTTGCCCGTTGCTATCGGTTTGCGACCACAAAGTTACTACTTTTTTGGAAAATACAAGCGTTTTTGCGGATTTTTTTCGTATTTTTGCCAATATTTACGGGTGAGGGGGCGTCGCGGGCCAACTTTTGGGGGCTCTGACACCTTATTTATATGTCACCTTTTGAATTTTTTTGACGTTATGAATATCCTCAAAGCAGACAAGAAGATCGGTATGTGCAGCGACCATGCCGGGTTTGATCTCAAATGTGCGATCCAGAATTGGCTGGATGTTAAGGGCTATGCCTACAAGGATTTTGGTACTGACTCGGCTGAGTCGTGCGATTATCCTGATTTTGCGCATCCGTGTGCGCTGGCCGTCGAGAGCGGCGAGTGTTATCCGGGTATCGCTATGTGTGGCAGTGGCAATGGTATCGCTATGACGCTCAATAAGCATCAGGGTGTGCGTGCGGCTTTGTGCTGGACGCCTGAGCTGGCCCGTCTGGCCCGTGCTCACAATGATGCCAATGTGCTGGTGTTGCCGGCGCGTTTTATCGCGGTCGAGGCTGCTTTGGAGATTGTGGATGTGTTTCTCAACACTGATTTCGAAGGCGGCCGCCATCAGCGCCGCATCGACAAGATCCCTGTCGAGGGGTGTGTATGTAAGTAAGATCTAATGACTAATCCTATATCGTTATGAATCGTATTTTCCGTTACATTTCTTTGCCGGTGGTGGCAGTGGCGCTGATTGCGCTGGCGTCGGCCTGTGGCCCGTCGGCTGCCGAGCGCACGGCCCGTATGGAGTCGGCTACCGCGACTGTCGATTCGCTGGTGCATACGAGCGAGGCGCCGTTTGCGGTGAGCAAGGCTGATTATGCCGAGCCTAATATTGATGTGACTGTGGTGCTTGCCGACAGTATGATCAAGGTCGATCTGCTGGGTGAGGATCTGATGGATTATTATCTGGCCGAGCAGCTCAAGACGTCTGATCAGCAGGCGCTGCGTTCGATCTGTTCGACGCTCAAGGATAATGAGGCCAATGTGGTGTTGTCGCTTACTGACGCTTTCGGGGCGTCAAAGACGTTTATTTTCTCGGGCGAGAAGCTTCTCAATCTGGCCAAGGCCAAGCGTTCGCAGCTCAATGTGCCTAAGGTCAAGGACCAGGTGGTGGCTCTGGCGGGCGGTGCTGTGCCGGCTCCGTCGGCTCATGCCGGCGCGCAGGTGTCGACCTCGATCGACAAGGGCTTTCTTACCTATACTGTCACATGGCCCGGCAAGGGTGTCATCAGCGGCATGCCGCAGGGTGTGCTGACCGGCCGTTATATGCAGCCGCTGCGCGACCAGTATGGGCGCCTGGGCTCGCTGGAATATCCTGTGGTGGAGATGCTCAAGACGTTGGGTATCGACGGTGTGCGTATCGTCTATGTTGCCACGGGCACTGACGATGAGGTGAAGCAGGCTTTCCCCTGGCGTGAAATCTTCAAATAATTCCGTTTTTCGTAATTATCACTTACCCATTATATTATGAATCTTGTTGACAGATTTCTCGAGTATGTCAAGTTTGACACTCAGAGTGACGAGCTGACCAATCTGACGCCGTCGACTCCCGGGCAGATGATTTTTGCCCGTCATCTCAAAAAGGAACTTGAATCTCTCGGGCTCACTGATATATCGCTTGATGACAACGGTTATCTGATGGCTACTCTGCCGGGCAATATCACCGACCGCAAGGTGCCCACTGTGGGCTTTATCGCTCATCTCGACACGTCGCCCGATATGTCGGGGCGTCATGTGGCTCCGCGTATAATCGAGAATTATGACGGCGGCGATATAATGCTCAACGAGTCGTCGGGCATCGTGCTGTCGCCGGCCGATTTCCCCGAACTGCTCCATTACAAGGGGCAGGCTCTTATCGTGACCGACGGTTCGACGTTGCTCGGCGCCGACGACAAGGCCGGCATAGCCGAGATCATCTCGGCCGTGGAGTATCTCAAGGCTCATCCCGAGATCAAGCACGGCGATGTACGTGTCGCGTTCAATCCCGACGAGGAGATAGGGCAGGGTGCCCACAAGTTTGATGTGGAGCGTTTTGGCGCTGATTTCGCCTATACGATGGATGGCGGTGAGATCGGCGAGCTCGAGTATGAGAATTTCAATGCCGCTGTGGCCAGGGTGACATTCAAGGGCCGCAATGTGCATCCGGGCTATGCCAAGCACAAGATGATCAACTCGATGCGCATCGCCAACCAGTTTGTCATCATGTTGCCGCGCTGGGAGACGCCCGAGCATACTGAAGATTATGAGGGTTTCTATCACCTGATCGGTATGGAGGGCTCGGTGGAGAATACCGTGCTGACTTATATTATCCGTGATCATGACCGCGACCGTTTTGAGCGCCGCAAGCGCGAGCTCGAGCACCTGGTGCGCAAGATCAACAACGAGTTCCCGGGCTGTTGCTCGATCGAGATCAAGGATCAGTATTATAATATGCGCGAGAAGATCGAGCCTGTGATGTATATCATCGATATCGCCAAGCAGGCTATGGTCGATGTGGGTGTGACTCCCAAGGTGCAGCCTATCCGTGGCGGCACAGACGGTGCCCAGTTGTCGTTCAAGGGTCTGCCGTGTCCCAATATCTTTGCCGGCGGTCTTAATTTCCACGGTCGCTATGAGTATGTGCCCATTCCCTCGATGGAGAAGGCCATGCAGGTGATCGTCGAGATCGCCCGTATCGTCGGCGAGCGTAAGTAATAAGTCATAAGATAGGGCGTATGTCGTTGCATGGCATGCGCCCTATTGTTGTTTATAAACCGGTTGTTATGCAGGAGGGTCAAGAGCGAAGGATTGTGGATCGCCTTGATCTGCATATCCCGGTTGATTCTCTGTAATTGATCATGACGCAACGTCCTGTACTGATTGTTGTCACCGGCGCCACGGCGTCGGGCAAGACGGCGCTGGCTATCGAGCTGGCCGAGCGGCTTGGCTGCGAGATCGTGTCGGCCGATTCGCGGCAGATCTATTCGGGGCTGCCGATCGGTACGGCTGCGCCGACGGCCGACGAGCTGGCCCGCGTGCCTCACCATCTGGTGGGTTTTCTGCCGCTCGATGCCTATTATAGTGCGGCCCGTTATGAAGCTGATGCGCTTGACGTGTTGTCGCGGCTGTGGCAGCGGTCGCCTTATGCTGTGATGTGCGGTGGCTCGATGATGTATGTCGACGCTGTGACCGACGGCATCGACGAGCTGCCCGAGATCTCGCCCGAGGTGCGTGCGCGGGTTTTGAGGATGCTTGACGATCATGGGCTTGAGGGTGTGTTGGCTTATCTCGATCTGCTCGACCCGGCTTATGGCGCCGAGGTCGACCGCGCCAATGTGCGGCGTGTGGTGCATGCTGTCGAGCTGTGTCTGCAATCGGGCCGCAGGGTCAGCGAGTTGCGTCGCGCGGTGCGTCGCGAGCGGCCTTTTGATATTGTCAAGGTGGCCATTGATCTCGACCGTCCGGTGCTGTTTGACCGCATCAACCGGCGTGTCGACGCGATGATGTCGGCCGGGCTGCTCGAGGAGGCACGACGCGTGTATCCGCTGCGCCATCTTAATTCGCTCAACACGGTGGGGTATAAGGAATTGTTTGCCTATCTCGACGGCAAGACAGACCTTGACACGGCTGTGGCGCGTATCGCCAAAAACACGCGTGTATATGCAAAAAAACAGCTGACGTGGCTGGCGCGTCCGTCGGTGCGCCGTGCTGTGATGCTTGATCCTGACGTGGCTGTCGACCGGACACTTGCGCTATTGCAGACGCTCGAGGACTTTTGACCGGTAAGTGTCGCCGACGGGGATTGTCTCGCCGCCGACCACCACGCGGCCGCGGTCGATGGCCGTCAGATGCCGCATGCCTACGATAAACGACCGGTGCACTCGCATGAAATCGCTCTCGGGCAGGGCGCTTTCCACGGCTTTGAGGCTCATCTGTGTGAGCAGCGGGCGTTCGCGTCGGGTCAGATAGATCTTGACATAGTCTTTGAGGCCCTCGACATACATAATCTCGTCGACTGGCACTCTGACAAGACGATAGTCGCTGCGCACCATGATATGGTCGGGACGGGTCTCGGCCGGGTCGGGACGTGCCTCGACAGCCCGGCGCACGGCCTCGGCAAACTCGCTGTAGCTGACCGGTTTGAGCAGATAATCGAGCGCATTGACGCGGAATCCCTCGATGGCATAGTCGCGGTAGGCCGTCACAAACACCACGCGGGTCGGGCGTCCGGCGATGGCACGGGCCAGCTCGATGCCGGTCATGTCGGGCATCTGTATGTCGAGAAAGGCCACGTCGATTTCTTCGCTCACGATCATCTGCAGGGCTTCGCGCCCCGACATGCACACGGCCACGCACTCGAGCCCTTCGGTGCGGGCGGCATAGCTTTCGAGCAGTCTGACGGCCAGAGGCTCGTCGTCGGCGATAAGGCATCTGAGCGCACTCATTTTTTCAGCTTGATTCTGAGGGTTGCGGTGAATGTGTCGTTGTCGGTCGATGTCTCGAGTCCGGCGTCGCGGCCATATATCAGCTCGATGCGCCGCCTCAGGTTGGCGAGACCCACGCCGCCTGCGCTGCGGCCTGCGCGGCCGTCAGGGTCAAAGCAGTTGACGGTGCGGCAGGTGATCAGTCCGTCGCGTGCCGATATATATATGTCGATGGGTCGGGTGCGATCAGGCGTGTTGCCGTGCTTGAAGGCATTCTCGACCAGCGTCACAAACAGCAGCGGGGCGACCCCTACATCGCCGCCGTCTGTGTCAACCTCAAAATTGACGGGGCGGCTGCCCATGCGCAGTCGCATGAGCGATATGTAGTTGCGCACAAAGTCGATCTCGCTCGACAATGCCACGCGCTCGGGGTTCTCGTACACGACATGCCGCAGCAGCTGCGACAGCTCGTGCACGGCTGTCTGTGCCTCGGCAGGGTTGATCTCGATGAGGGCGTAGATGCTGTTGAGTGTGTTGAAGAGAAAATGCGGATTGAGCTGCATGCGCAGTTGCTCGAGCTCGTTCTCGCGCCTCGAGGCTATCATCTGCTGCTGACGCCGTTCGAGTTCGAGCCATCGGCCCGACAGGCGTATGGCTACCGACAGGGCTACCGACAGCAGCAATGTGATGGCATCGCGCAGCATAAACGATGCCGACGCTATCATTCTGTGCATCTGGTCGGGCGCATGGCGGTGGCGCGGTCGGTGATGGGGCCATCCCCACTCGCCGATGTAGTACATCAGCACCGTCGCCGCCGCGATCAGTGCGATGTTCCAGGCCACAAAGCTGACCCATCGGCGGTTGCGCACCAGCGTGCGCGGTATTATCACAAAATAATTGATATAAAAAACGGCCACCATCACTCCCGACTTGGCGTACACCCCCCAGGGCAGGCCGCCCGTGCGTCCGGGCCACGCCATGCGCAGCAGCACCTCGGGCAAGATGCATATAATAATGATGAAGATCACGTGGGCCAGCACTGTCAGCAGCCGGCGTGGATTGTGTCGTGCGAGAGATCGGGTCATGATCGGCAAAGTTAAGTAAAATTTTTCTCAACTTTTGGTCAGATCGGCCAAAAGTTGCCGTGAACCGCGATTTTGCCTCTAACTTTGCGGTATTAAACGCAAAAGCCTATGACACTGCAAAAATTCAATCTGCCGGTCGAGATCGTCGACCTCATATCGACTCTCGAGCCGCAATATCAGGGCGAGATCTACATGCATCTCTTTGCCTATATCTATCACGGTGTGCCGGTGCCCGACGATGTCGATCCGCGCTGCAGGCTGATACTCAAGCTGCTCGTCGAACGTATCGCCGGTGCCTTGCGCCGTGCCCGAGGCGCACGTGCGCGGGCACGCTACAAAGGTGGCCGCCACGAGCCGCCGCAGCGCAAGATCGGCGAGCGCCGCGATTGGCACAACTCGTCGTGGGCCCGCATGATGGTCAACGATTCGGTGCGGGTGGCCGAGGAGTCGATGATAAGGGATGCCACGCGCCGTCTGCCGCCGGCCCGGCATGACGGCGTGCCGCCCGGGCGGCCGTATTGGAGGGCATATGACAATTCGGCCGTCAAACAATCGCCTCGTGATGCTCGATATCCGCGAAAAATTTGTAACTTTGCAACTTAAAACAAACTTCGCGAACATGGAACTTACCTCACTCACCGCAATCTCGCCCGTAGACGGACGCTATCGCTCGAAATGCGAGCGCCTTGACGAATATTTCTCGGAATTCGGACTGATACGTTACCGCGTGAAAGTCGAAATCGAGTATTTCATCGCTCTGGCCGAGCTGCCACTGCCGCAGCTCGAGGGCATCGCGCCCGACACCCTGGCCGGTCTGCGCGATATCTACCGCGACTTCTCGCTCGACGATGCGCAGCGCATCAAGACCATCGAGGCCACGACCAACCACGACGTCAAGGCTGTCGAATACTTCATAAAGGAGCAATTTGACGTCCGCGGTCTTGAGGCATATAAGGAATTCATACATTTCGGCCTGACATCGCAGGACATCAACAACACATCGGTGCCGATGTCGATTGCCGATGCTCTGCGCGATGTCTACCGTCCGGCTCTCGTCGAGCTGACCGACAAGCTCGCTGCCCTGGCCGACGAGTGGGCCGACATACCCATGCTTGCCAAGACCCACGGCCAGCCTGCATCGCCCACGCGTCTGGGCAAGGAGATCTCGGTCTATGTCTACCGTCTGCGCCAGCAGCTCGCATTGTTCGACTCGACTCCCGTATCGGGCAAATTCGGCGGCGCGACAGGCAATTTCAACGCTCACCGCGTGGCATTCCCGGGCCGCGACTGGCCTGCGTTTGCCGAGAGCTTCCTGCGCGACCGTCTCGGCATCCTGCGCGAGAGCTACACCACCCAGATATCGAACTACGACAATCTGGCCGCGCTGTTTGACGCCCTGCGCCGCATCAACACCATCATACTCGATCTTGACCGCGACATGTGGATGTATATCTCGATGAACTACTTCAAGCAGCGCATCAAGGCAGGCGAGGTCGGTTCGTCGGCCATGCCCCACAAGGTCAATCCCATCGACTTCGAGAACTCAGAGGGCAATCTCGGCATCGCCAACGCCATACTGGGCCATCTGGCCTGGAAGCTGCCCGTGTCGCGTCTGCAGCGCGACCTGACCGATTCGACCGTGCTGCGCAACGTGGGCGTGCCCCTCGCCCACGGCCTTATCGCCGTGGCCTCTACCCTCAAGGGCCTGGGCAAGCTGCTGCTCAACCGCGCCGCCATCGACGCCGATCTCGACGCCGCATGGGCTGTCGTGGCCGAGGGCATACAGACTGTCCTGCGCCGCGAGGGCTACCCCCATCCCTACGAGACCCTCAAGCAGCTCACCCGCACCAACACTGCCATCACAGCCGAGAGCATCTCGACATTTATCGACACTCTCGATGTGAGCGACGCCGTGCGCGCCGAGCTGCATGCGCTCACCCCGGCCACATACACCGGGTTCTGACAGCTATTTTAACCGGCAGTGGCCGTCGGCTATTGTAATTATCTGTCTAAATTCGTATCTTTGTCGATTGAAAGCAATTGCATCATGGAAAAGAAATTCAAACGCACCCTTATAACCACCGCTCTCCCCTATGCCAACGGTCCCGTGCATATCGGCCATCTGGCCGGCGTGTATGTGCCCGCCGATATATATGCCCGTTATCTGCGCCTGCGCGGCCAGGAGGTAATCATGGTCGGCGGCAGCGACGAGCATGGTGTCCCCATCACCATCAAAGCCAAGGCCGAGGGCGTCACTCCTCAGGATATCGTCGACCGCTATCATGCGATCATCCGCGACTCGATGCAGGGGCTGGGTATATCGTTTGACGTGTATTCGCGCACGACATCTGACATACACAGCGAGACGGCATCGGAGTTTTTCCGCCGCCTCTACGACAAGGGTGAGTTTGTCGAGAAAACCTCGATGCAGCTCTACGACGAGCAGGCCGGCCAGTTTCTCGCCGACCGCTATGTCACCGGCGAATGCCCCCACTGCCACGCCCAGGGTGCCTATGGCGACCAGTGCGAGAAGTGCGGCACATCGCTCAACGCCACCGACCTGATCAACCCCCGCAGCGCCATCACAGGCAATGTGCCCGTGCTGCGCGAGACACACCACTGGTATCTGCCGCTCGACCGTTGGGAGAGCCGCCTGCGCGAATGGATCCTCGAGGGCCACAAGGAGTGGAAGGTCAACGTCTACGGCCAATGCAAGTCGTGGCTCGACCTGGGCCTGCAGCCCCGTGCTGTCTCGCGCGACCTCGACTGGGGCGTGCCCGTGCCCGTCGAGGGTGCCGAGGGCAAGGTGCTCTATGTGTGGTTTGACGCCCCCATCGGCTATATCTCGAATACCAAAGAGCTGCTGCCCGACTCGTGGGAGCGTTGGTGGAAGGATCCCGAGAGCCGTGTGATCAACTTTATCGGCAAAGACAATATCGTGTTCCACTGCATCGTTTTCCCGGCCATGCTCATGGCCTATGGCGACAACTATCAGCTGCCCGACAATGTGCCCGCCAACGAGTTCCTCAACCTCGAGGGCGACAAGATCTCGACATCGCGCAACTGGGCGGTGTGGCTGCACGAATATCTGCGCGACTTCCCCGGCAAACAGGATGTGCTGCGCTATGTGCTCACGGCCAATGCCCCTGAGACAAAAGACAACGACTTTACCTGGCGCGATTTCCAGGCTCGCAACAACAGCGAGCTGGTGGCTATCCTCGGCAATTTTGTCAACCGCGCCCTGGTGCTGACACAGAAATACTATGGCGGCGAGGTGCAGCCGGCCGGCGAACTCGCCGAGGCCGACCGCGCCGTGTTTGACGAGCTGCGCCGTCTCAAATCAGAGATGGAGACCGCGCTCGATACATTCCACTTCCGCGAGGCGCTCAAACTGGCCATGGACATGGCCCGTACCGGCAACAGATACCTGCAGGAGACCGAGCCCTGGAAACTTGCCAAGACCGATCCGGCCCGCACCGCCACCGTGCTCAACGTGGCCGTACAGATATGCGCCAACCTGGCAATAGCCTTCGAGCCCTTCCTGCCCTTCATGAGCGAGAAACTCGTCGGGATGCTCGGCGGCGACAATATCAGCTGGGATATGCTCGGCTGTGACGATCTCGTGCCCGCAGGCACACGTCTCGGCCAGCCCGAACTGCTCTTCGAGAAAATCGAGGACGACGTTATTCAGGCTCAGGTCGACCGCCTGACCCGTATCAAAGAGGAAAACCGGCTCAAGTCGTGGCGCCCCGCCCCGCAGCAGCCCGATGTCGATTTCGACACGTTCTGCAAGGCCGATCTGCGTGTGGCCACGGTGCTCGACTGTGTCAAGGTGCCCAAGGCCGACAAACTGCTGCAGTTCACCCTCGACGACGGCACCGGCACGCCGCGCACCATCGTATCAGGCATCGCCCGGTACTACGATCCCGCCGACCTCATCGGCAAGCAGGTGTGCTTCATCGCCAATCTGCCCGTGCGCAAGTTGCGCGGCATCGAGTCGCAGGGCATGATCCTGTCGGCCGAAGACCGCGACGGCCGTCTCGTTGTGATGGGGCCGACCGGAGCCGTGGCTCCCGGCGCACAGGTCAAGTAATACCGTTATAATCAACATATTCTCATCGTCAAACCAGTCACCCTGCCATGCAGCCACGTATCCTCATAATATATACCGGAGGCACCATCGGCATGATCGAAGACCCGGTCACAAAGGCGCTCAAGCCCTTTGATTTTTCGCACCTCATGGAGAACGTGCCCAAGGTCAAGATGCTCGACTATCACATTGACAACCTGCAGTTTGATCCGCCGATCGACTCGAGCGACATGAGCCCCGAGCATTGGCAGCACATCGCCCGCAGCATCGCCCGCAATTACGACCGGTATGACGGATTTGTCGTGCTGCACGGCACCGATACGATGGCCTATACGGCCTCGGCGCTGTCGTTCATGCTCAGGCGGCTGTCAAAGCCTATCATCATCACGGGCTCGCAACTGCCTATCGGCGAGGTGCGCACCGACGGCGAGGAAAATCTGATCACCGCCCTGCAGATTGCCGCGGCCAAAGGCGCCGACGGCCGTCCGATGGTGCAGGAGGTGGCTATACTTTTCGAGAACTATCTGTGGCGCGGCTGCCGCTCGACCAAGCGCTCGGCCGACCACTTCAACGCATTCAAGAGCAACAATTACCCTTATCTGGCCAAAATCGGCCTGGGCATCACCTACGACCAGGACGCTCTGGCACGCAATGCCGAGGGCCCGCTCGACGTCAACTTCGGGCTCGACACATCGGTGATGTGCATCGACGTATTCCCGGGTCTTACCGAGGCCACTCTGCGTTATCTGCTGGACACGCCCGGCATCAAGGGCATAGTGCTGCGCACATATGGCGCCGGCAATGCCCCCACGGCACCGTGGTTTATCGATGCCATACGCGATGCCTGCCGACGCGGGCTGATACTGTTCAATGTCACGCAGTGTGTCAACGGCGCGGTGCACTCGACGCGGTATGTGTCGGGCGACCTGCTCGCGGCCACCGGTGTGATCTCGGGCCACGACATCACTTTTGAGGCCGCGATCACCAAGATGATGCACCTCTTTGCGCTCGATCTGGGGCACGACGAGGTGGCCCGGCGGCTTACCGTGCCGCTGGCCGGCGAGATGACTGTGTGCGATTGTTGATAATATCCGGGGCCACTGACAATGAGACGACTGCTTGCCATACGACTGCTGATCATCGCCATCGCCGCGATGGTATGTGTGCCGCCCGTCGGGGCCGCCCGTACCCAGCCGGCGCGCTGGGAGGTGGTCGAGACCGACTCGTCTGACGAGCCTGCCGACCAGAGCGGCGACCGGGTCGAGGTAAGTGCGCGCGGCGGATACATATATGTGACCACACGCCGCGAGATCAATGTCAAGGTATTCACCATCCTGGGTCAGCTGGTGTCGCAGGGGCGTCTGCCGGCAGGCACATCGCGTCTGCGCGTCGCCAACAAGGGCATTTACATCCTCAAGACGGGCAGTTACACTTGCCGTGTGACAATTTGACCCTAAAAACGTTATAAAGACATGGAACGCATAAAAGTCAAGATAATAAACAGGTCGGGCCACGAATTGCCCGCCTACGAGACACCGTCGGCCGCCGGCATGGACGTGCGCGCCTGTCTCGAACACCCCGTCGTGCTGCAGCCCCTTGAGCGGGCTCTCATCCCCACGGGCCTGCGTGTGCAATTGCCTCAGGGCCATGAGATGCAGCTGCGTCCGCGCAGCGGCCTGGCTCTGAAGCACGGCATCAGTCTGGTCAACACCCCCGGCACCGTCGACGCCGACTATCGCGGCGAGATAGGTGTGATAGTCATCAATCTGTCGAAAGAGCCGTTTGTCATCAACGATGGCGAGCGCATATGCCAGATGGTGATCACAAACTATACCCACGTCGAATGGGAGCCCGTCGAACGCCTCGACGAGACCGTGCGCGGCGATGGGGCTTTCGGTCACACAGGCGTTAACTGATATCGTCTCGTGCGTTTACGTCCTCTCTATCTCATACTGCTGGTGCCGGCCCTGCTGGCCGCCGCATTCGGCGCTCCGGCCAAGGCTCCCTCGGGCGAGGCCGCCGACCGCCTCAAGGCCGCATATATTTTTGTCGAGGCTGTCGATGCCCTCAATGACAGCCGCATCGACGACGCGATGCTGCTGATGCAGCGTGCCCGTGCTCTCGATCCCGCCGACATTGATATAAACGCGTCGCTGGGCGAGCTGATCTTTGCCACCGGTGCGGGTGATTCGGTCGATTTCGCTCGTTCTTACGAGGCGATACGCGACCGTTTTCTGACCAATACCGGCAACATCGACAATGGCCTGCGCTGGGCCAATCTGGCCGCCAAGATGTCGCGTTACGCCGATGTGCGCCGGGTCTACGAAGAGCTCGGCCGCACACATCCCGAGCGTACTGATTTCGCCCTCAATCTCGCATGGGTCAAGGCTATGGGCGTGCTCGAAGGCGACACTGCGTCGCTCGACAGCGCCATGGCGATATACGACCGCCTCGAGCAGGGCATGGGCATTGATCCCGTGATTGTCAACCAGCGGGTGCGCGCGCTGGCGATGGCCTCTGACACAGCCGGTATCATACGCGAGCTCGATCGCCTGTATATGTCGGCACCTACCGACCCTGACATCAATATGCTGGTGGGCCGCACATTGGCCGCTATCTCCATACCCGACTCGGCCATAGTCTACTATGACCGCGCCTGCGAGCTCGACTCGACCAACGGCGAGGCCTATCTGGTGCGTGCCGAGTACTATCTGGCCAAGGGCGACTCGTCGCGCTACGATACCGAGGTGTTTAAGGCCCTGAAGAGCCGGAATCTTGATTTCGAACCCAAATTTGAGATTCTCACCGGCTATGTACGCGCGCTTTACGAGGATACGTCGCGTGTCAGGAGCATAGGCCGTCTTTTCGAAGTGATGCAGACGATACATCCGGGCGAGGCCGACCTGCACAATCTCTATGGCTCGTATCTGGCCACGATCGACAGTCTCGGTCAGGCCAGCGAACAGTTTGGATATGCCGCAGATCTCGCGCCCGATGACCCCTACAACTGGCAATATCTGATTCAGACCGCCGTGGGGGCCGGCGACACCATACGTGCCATCGATGCCGGACGTAAGGCCACACACCGCTTTACCGACAATCTCTACTTCCCGTTCGTGACCTCGTCTCTGATCATGATGACCGAGGGCGCTCAGCCGGCTCTCGATCTGATCGATGCCTTCGACATCTCTGAGTTCGAGAACCCCGAGGCTCTATCGTCGTATCATCAGACACGAGGTGATCTGCTCTACAAACTCGAGCTGACCGACAGCGCGTTTGCCGAGTATGAACGTGCGCTCGAGTATAATCCGCACAACAACGGTGCCCAGAACAATGCCGCATACTTTATGGCCTGCGAGGATGTCAATCTCGACCGCGCGCGCAGTCTCATTGAGGACGCTCTGCGCGCCGATCCGGGCAATGCCACATATCTCGACACATATGCATGGGTGCTCTTCAAACTCAAAGACTATCCGTCGGCCCGCCTGCAGATCGATCTGGCACTCGGCGCTTATGGCGACTCGACCGATATAACGCCGCCCGACCCCAAACTCAATGACGCGCGTCCGGTGGCCGAGCCGACCGATCCGGCTGCTGCGGCCGATGTTGCCGAGGTGATCGACTCGGCCGATGTCGAGGAGATCGAGGAGGTGATATTCGAGCAGCCCACCGCCGAGGTCTATGACCATGCCGGTGACATATACTTCATGACGGGCGAACCCGATCAGGCTGTCAGATTCTGGCAGAAAGCGCTTGATCTCGAGCCCGGCAATCAACGCATATTAAAGAAAGTAAAAAACAAAGCATACTTTTTCGAATGACAGTTCATCACATAATAGGCCGTCTGGCCTTGGCTGCGGCTGTATGCGTCGCCCTTATGACGCAGTCGTGCTCGAGCACACGCCGTGCCGCTTCGACTCCGTCGGCCCCCGTGGCCGTCACTGCGGCCAATCTCACATCGGTGATGGCGGCGTCGTACGGCCAATGGCAAGACCTCTATGTGCCGTTCAAGCTGCGGCTTGAGTCGCCGGCACGCTTTTCGTGCTCGGGCCGCGCGACTATGGTGCGCGGCCAATCGCTGCACATGTCGCTGAGGGTGTTTGGCATGGAGGTGGCCGTGGTGCATGCCGACAAAGAGACTGCCTGGCTGCTCGATAAGATTCACCGCTATGTGTGCGCCGTGCCTCTGTCGTCGCTGACGGCCCGTACGGGCATCGGTCTGAAACAGGTGCAGGATATCATGCTCGGCCGCGCGTTCTTCCCGGGATATGCCGATCTGGCCAAGGCCCCGTTTGATGTCGAGGCCGATGGAGCGGCCTGGTCGCTCACTCCCCGTGAGCGCTCGCGGGCGGCCGACTGGTCAATGACCGCCGATGCCGATGGCCGGCTGACGTCGATTACGGTGACTCCGGCGGGTCATGGCGACTTTGTGGCCACATTCACCGACTTTGTCACCACGTTTGCCGGAGCCTGTGCGGCTGACGTCGCTGTCAGCGGCAGTGTCAAGGGCAAAACCGCCCGCGCGGGTATAGCATGGGACATGGACAAGGCTCAGTGGAATACCGGTCGCGACGACAGCTGGTCAGTGCCCGCCGACTATAAGGAGATCTCTCCCGAGCAGCTTATCGAAATACTCAAGCAACTATAATTCTGACGATGCGCCGTACTCTGCTGATCGTATTGATTGTGTCGGTCCTCGCCTCTGCAGGCGCCGGGGCGCGTCGACGCACCTCAAAAGATGTGCGCCGCGAGCGTCAGCGCACCGAGCAGCAGATCACCAAGACGCGCGGCAAGATCAAGACCAACAGCGAGGAAACGCGCCGGCAGCTCAACCGGCTCACTTCGCTCGAAGCCCAGATAGCTCTGCGCAACGACACTATAGGCCGGTTGTCGGCACGGCTCGACTCTATCGACCGCGTCATAGCCACGGTCAATGACTCGATCGGCAGTCTGACTGCCGAGACCGAGGCGCTGAAGGCGTCCTATGGCCGTACATTGAGAGCCATACGCTCGCGCCGTCAGGGCATGAGCGATCTGGCGTTTGTATTTTCTGCTGAATCGTTCGGGCAGGCATGGCGCCGTATCCGCTATCTGCGCGAGATGGCCGAATACAACACCGAGCAGGCCCGTAGGGTCGAGGCATCGCAGGCGCGGCTGACCGCCGCCCGCGAGCGTCTCAACGTGCTGCGTGAGGGACAGTCGGCAGACTTGACACGGCTGAACACCACACGCAATCGGCTCAACACGCAGCGGCAGTCGGCCGACGCTCTGGTCAGCTCGCTGCGCCGCGAGGGAAAAAATCTGTCCCGCGAGCTTGAGCGCCGCCGCAACGAGGCCGCCGCGCTCGACCGCGAGCTCGACAAAATCATCGAGCGCGAGATGCGCGAGGCCGAGGAACGCCGCCGCCGCGAGGCCGAAGAGCGCCGTAAAGAGGAACAACGCCGCAAAGACGAGGAGCGACGCAAAGAGGAAGAGCGTCGTCGTGCCGAGGCCGACCGCAAAGAGACCACTGCTCCGGCACCTTCGGCAAAATCCGGCAAGCCGGCGGAAAAGCCGGCAGAGAAGCCTGCGCCCAAGCCCGCTCCCAAACCCGCGACTCCACCCCCGGCAAGCACCCCGGCCAAGCAACCGTCGGCACCTGCATTCGCTTCAGAGGCTGCGGCCGACCGTGCCCTGACAGGCAGTTTCAAGGCCAACAAGGGGCGCCTGCTGTTCCCGGTAGCCGGCCGATATACAATTACATCGAATTTTGGTACCAATACGCATCCCGGGCTGTCAAAAGTCAAAATCGACAATCTCGGCATCGACATAGAGGTGCCTGCCGGTACGTCGGCACGTGCGGTTTTCGAGGGAGTGGTA
>JAUNGA010000043.1:17023-19077 GCA_030524765.1 Bacteroidales bacterium
CTCGAGGGCTATCACAATATTGTTATTGTGCGTCACGGCGAGTATCTGACAGTCTATGGCGGTCTCGACCGCCTCAATGTCAAGAAAGGCGACAAACTCAAGGCCGGCCAGCAGTTGGGTACCATCTACGTGGATCGCGACGATGACAACCGTGCGAGTCTTCACTTCGAAATCAGGCTTGAAAAACAGAAACTTAATCCTGTCGAATGGGTCAAGTGATGCGTGGTTGGATATTTTAGCGTTAGCAGGTTGATAATCGGGGTATTGCCCTGTCATCTCAAGATAGAACGCATAGACTATGATTGAAACACTATTACTCAGAACGGAGCAACTATGTGATTTTGATGAAATCCGGACAGTTGTTAAAACAGCGTTTGCCAGGGCGGAGCATACCGATGGTGACGAGCATAATCTGGTTGATAGATTGCGTTGTACGGAAGAATATATCCCCGAACTTTCTTTTGTAGCCGAAATCAAAGGTAAAATTGTAGGATATGCAATGTTCTCACAAATAAATATCGGGATGAGCAAAGCTATTGCACTGGCTCCATTAGCCGTGCTTCCCGGTTTTCAGAACCAAGGAATTGGTCGGGCACTGATAGAGGTCGGACATCTAAAAGCGAAAGAGAGAGACTATTGTTGCTCGGTCGTACTCGGGTCTCCTGAGTATTATTCCAAGAGTGGTTATATTTCAGCATTACCATTTGGGATTGAAGCACCGTTTGAGGTACCGACACAGTTTTATATGGTTTTTCCGTTTAAACGCAAATTACCACATGGGACAGTCAGATATTCACAGGCATTTGGAATATAGTTTTGAAATATAAATCGCAAGATAGTTGTCAAAGAATTATCTTTCACCGCTAAAATACAGGCTCTTGAACGCTCGGAGAAGCAGTCGAGGCACAAAAATGGGGAAATTAACCTTGGAACACTGATTTTCATTGTATAGCGAAAGCGATTACATAAATTTCATTATTTTTGCAAAGTGTATAATAGGTAATTAGACCGCATTATTTTTTTTAAGTACATATTTGTATATGGACAAATATTTTGAACCGATAAACAGACTCTACCTTTCACAGCCATTTGCCGAACGGGGGGAGGAAGGCAAACTGAATAAATGCCTGCATATAGCCGAAGTGTATTCTTTGGTTGAAAATGCCATTGTGTCGATGGGTGATTCAATCAGGAACTGCAGCTATTGTTTTTTTGGCGGACTGGCGAATTTGCTTGGTCTTTCGGATGAAGAGCGTTGTCCTACTATTCCATCACTTTATGAAGAGTTTATCTTCAGCAGGGCCAATCAGGATGATCTTATGCTTCGCCATGCTCATGAGCTTGCATACATACGTCTTACTGAAAAAAAGACACCGGATGAAAGACGGGATTATATACTGAATGACAATCTCCGTATGCGTGATAAGGACGGAGTTTGGCAGTCCATACGGCATCGTATGGTCTCGCTTGAAGGGACAACTGACGGTTGTTATTGGCTTAATATATGTATCTATACACTATGCCATGACAATCAAGACATACCAAAAATCGTCAATACACGCACCGGAGAGTGCCATATATTGACGATTGATGATTATGTAGATATTCTTTCTTCTCGTGAAATTGCGGTATTGAGACTAATAGACAACGGTCTGCAAAGCAAGGAAATTGCCGACAATCTGTATATCAGTGTCAATACTGTTCACAGACATCGGCAGAATATTTTACAGAAACTAAGAGTCGGTAATGCCATAGAAGCGTGCAAGATGGCAAAAGCAATGGGGTTAATTCCCTAAACGGAAATCGTCCACATTGTCAGTGGACAACGACAGTTCGCTGAATTCGCTGACACACTCTCCTTTGACCGGTGCTTGAGAGCATATCCCGATATATAGCTCCTTAGGGTAATTGTTTTTATACAAGCGTACCATCTGCCACTCTTTGCCGTCAAGGGAGAAATAGCTTGCTATGGTATGGGTGTCGGATGATATTTTGTAATATAACGTGAGTTCGATGAAAATAATCAGAAGAGGGTCAACTGATTATCATAGACT
>JAUNGA010000044.1 GCA_030524765.1 Bacteroidales bacterium
AGATACTGCTTGTCTTTCCAGACAACCCATCCCAGACCGGGATATACAAGTCCGAACTTATGGCCCGAAGTACTGATTGAGAGAACCCATTTAAGTCTGAAGTCCCATTTTTTCTCGGGATTCATGAACGGGAGAATAAAACCGCCTGTTGCCGCATCGATGTGTATGCACAGCTCGTTGCCAGTCTCGGCATTGTACTTGTCGACGGCTTTATCCAGCGCTTCCACATCGTCGTTAAGGCCGGTCCATGTGACGCCCTGGATCGCAACAACACAGAATGTGTTCTCATCACACATCTTTAGGGCCGCATCGATGTCAAGGGTCGGATGCTCCTTTGACAAAGGCACCTGACGCATCTCGATGTTCCACAGTGTGGCAAACTTCTCCCATACCACCTGATATCCGGCAGATATCACGAAGTTAGGTTTGTCGTAAGGCTTGCCGGCTTTTTTACGACGCTCAATCCAGCGTTTCCACGCGGCGATTCCACCTAACATACACGCTTCAGATGAGCCGATGGCAAGTGCGCCGGTCTTCCATTTGTTTTGTTCGGGAGTGTTCCACAGGTTGGCCATGATGTTGATACACTTCTGGCACATGACTGCAACACGGGGATATTCAGTCTCGTCGATGTAGTTCATCGAGATTGCCTCGTTCATCAGTTTGGTGGCGTAATCATCCATATAGGTGGTTACAAACGTGGCGAGGTTGAGTCTGGGTTGAGTCTGGGCAAAGGTCTCGTCCTTTACCATCTGATATGCTACCTGGGGAGTGGTGGGACCATCAGGAATTTTTTCGACAGGTGCCTGTTTAAGCATCGCATCCTCTCCAAAGGGTTCGCTCTTGGCGTCGCCCTGACGATAATTTGAGTCAGTCATAATAAATTTAGTTTTATAGTATAGATGTTGTTTTCGATATCTATGTATCGTAATTTTAAACATTGCCTGACAACAAAAAGTTTGCATCGTCAATGAAAAAAAACGTATCACTGACGACTCGGGCTGAATGTATATACAAAAAACAAAAAAGCTGTGTCAGTGACACAGCTTTTCTCAAGGTTTGATCTGCATGTGATACATCATCACACCGGCAAACGGACGGTCTCCGACATATCTGAACCCGAGTTTCAGATATAGGTCGTGAGCCCGTTTGTTTGGCGGGTCGACCAGAAGCCCAATCGGTTTACCGGCATCTTTATGCTGCTCGACAGCTGCGGCAATCAATTGACCGGCCAGTCCCCTGCCCCGCCACCCGGGAAATACAGCCAATGTATCGAGATATATCTCGCCGGGGTCTGTCTCGTCGGGCAGTCCGTCGGTAAAATCAACTCCGAGACGTGTGGCCGCCGTCTCGATAAAGGCCTTGCGCAGATCATACAGACGAGCGCCGTCATAGCTGATAATAAGTCCGGCCACCTTGTCGCCATCAAGTGCGACGAGTGTGTTGAGATAGCTATACTGTGAATCGGTGCGGGCAGCGAGTTCGGCAAAAACATCATAAACCAAAGGAACACGCTCGGGCGAACCGGCGAAACTGTTTACGATCTCGTCGCCTACGGCCATGCAGATAGCCTGCGAGATGGCAGAGGCGTCACACGGACGGCCGGGAACGATCTTAATATCCATACGTCAGTCTGTTGTTTGATTTTTTCGTCAGATTATGTATTTTACAGTATCTTGTGGGTTTTAAGGTAATCTGTGGCCGAATTGATATAATCATCGGCGGCATGGGCGTGGCCATTCTCACGCAATTCGGCCTCGCGCGCTCTGATATCGAGCAATGCGCGCTGACGCTCCATCGACTCAGGTGCGGTAGACATCACCTTCTCGGCATCCCGGCGGCCACACTCAATGGCCTCGGTGACCGGACGGCGGAAATCACCTCCGCCACGCGTACATCCGACAGTACCCGACATGAGCCACGACACCAGCGTGACAATAGACACTATCAGCAGCGCGAGCACGGTCAGAGCCAATGCCACACGTCCTTTGCGCAGCTTGCGACGTGATCTGCCACGCCGACGGGGAGTTTTTACGGTTGTTCTTGTCATAATCAATAATCCATCAGCACAACGGCGAGACGAGCACAGGCTGTCGCGTCATCAAGGGCGTTATGGTGGTTTTCGAGAGGTATACCAAAGAAATCGCACAAGCTGTCAAGCGACTTTGACGGCAGTGCATATCGCGGTATTTTGGTTCGTGCGGCCTGTAATGTGCAACCCCAGTCTGAGGGTGGCTCAATGCCGTATATACGGCAGGCGGCGACGATGCATTTTCGGTCAAAACGGGCATTATGGGCAATCAGACGATAACCGTCAAGCCATGGCTGCCATTGCCGCCACACAGTGCCGAATGCAGGTGCGTCGCGAGTATCGTCTTCGCACAGGCCATGCACTGCTTTGCACCTATAATTATAGTAGTCGGGCTCAGGACAGACAAGGCTGTAGCGAGAATCGACAATCACACCGTCGTGTACCTTGACAGCGCCGATCGAGCAAATACTCGACGGCTCGAAATTTGCCGTTTCGACATCTATGGCTATAAATTCGGTCATCGGGGGATGATGTTGAATATGCTGTAAATGCGATCGCGCACATCCTCCATCAGCCGGCGGGGGGTAGATGTCGCACCGCAGATGCCAATAGTAGCCGCGCCATCAAGCACGGCGGGATCGAGCTCCGAGGCCTCGGCGATAAGGTATGACGAGGGATTGACGTCGCGACAGTGCCCGTAGAGTATCTTGCCGTTGCTGCTTTTGGCTCCGGCGACAAATATCACGACCTCGTGAGCGGCGGCGAAGCGGCGAAGATGATCGACCCGTCCGGCAACCTGACGGCATATCGTATCGTAGGACTGCAGTGTGACACCCGGTTGCAGACGGCGTCGTATCTCGGCTATTATGCGGTTGAAGCCCTCGAGACTTTTTGTGGTCTGGGAGTAAAGGGCGATGTCGCGCGAGAAGTCGATGCGGTCAAGGCCGTCGATATCCTCGACGACAATTGCCGTACCGTCGGTCTGGCCGACAAGACCGTTAACCTCAGCATGGCCAAGCTGACCATAGATCACGATCTGAGGACAGTCGGCGCTGTCGTAGGCAGCCTTGATGCGCTGTTGCAGCTTGAGCACCACCGGGCAGGTAGCATCGATAATCTCGATATTGTTGGCCTCGGCTGTACGGTATGTCGCCGGAGGCTCGCCATGAGCCCTCAGCAGCACCTTCACATCGTGCAGCCGGCCAAGGTCGTCGTGTGTGATTGTCTTGAGACCTATTGACTGCAGGCGGTCGACCTCGCTATTGTTGTGCACGATGTCACCGAGACAATAGAGGCTGCCCGATGTGGCGAGCTCGGTCTCGGCCTTGCGGATCGCAGTCACGACACCAAAGCAAAAACCCGAACGATCGTCAATCTCAACAACTGGTTTCACTCAGACATGATATTTTTAATGGTACGTTGAAACTCGCGGAAGAGCCATTCGTCTTGCTCGTCGAGTGACATGGCCGAGTTGTCAATGGCAATGGCGTCGTCAGCCCGGCGCAAAGGACTCTCGGCACGGCTGCGGTCGATCATATCGCGATGCATGACATTTGCGAGCACTTCCTCGAATGTCACTGCCGAGCCTTTTTCAACCAATTCCTTGAATCGGCGCTGGGCTCGTGTCTGAGCTGACGCATCGACATAAATTTTCAGTTCGGCATCGGGAAAGACCGTTGTGCCAATGTCACGCCCATCCATCACTATGCCCTTGTCATGGCCCATGCGTTGCTGTTTCTCGACGAGGATATGTCGCACCGCAGGGATAGCGGCAACGGGCGAAACGACGTTTGACACACGCAGCTGACGTATCTCGTGCTCGACATCGACGCCGTTGAGCATCGTGTGCTGGCTACCGTCGGCAAGCGGTATGAAGTCAATATTTATGTCAGGTAGAGCCGCTATCAGAGCCGGCTCGTCGACAGTACCGTCGGCACTGACCATACCGTGTTCGAGACCGTAAAGCGCCACAGCACGATACATAGCGCCGGAATCGATATAACGATAACCGATCTGAGAAGCAAGACGACGTGCCATGGTGCTCTTGCCTGATGAGGAGAAGCCGTCGATTGCGACGACTATTTTAGGAGTATCTTGTGTCATATATAGTGTCTCAGCGTATTAATTCGTTTAAGCTAAGTGTCAGATTGACCATAAAAGTTGTTGCACCGGTATGCGGCTGGGCAAAAGCGAGACCTACACCGAACGAGCGGGTGCGTATGCCGCCGGCAAGCGACCAGCCCGATAGGAAACTGCGCGAGTAGGTGGCCATATCGGTGCGTGTCTTGTAATTGTAACCCAGACCGAGATAGAAATTGCTGCTTGAGATGAGATCGGCGCCGAAAACAAGGTGACGGAAAAGATTTGAGCCGAACGAATCTTTGACGACAGGCTCTGAATCTGACGCACCGTCGCCGTTGTCGACAAACGGCAGACTCCATTTGGTCAGATTCCATGCCGTGACCGAAAACCGGACAGGGAAAGTACCGAACGATTGCGACCATCCCAAGCGAATGTCGAAGGGAAGACGGTCGTAGGCTTCGTCGAAACGTTTTACCTGTCCGCCGAGATTGGCGAGGACCACCGAGAACGACTGGTCGCGGTCGGGGTTGTAATAATTTAGGCCGATGTCGGTCGAGAGAGCGAAAGCCGTATAGTCGGCATATCCGCTATATAGCATTTTCAGCGAGATGCCGCCACGCAGACGTTCGGTAAAATCATGCGAGTAGGTTCCGCCGAAGGCAACGTCTTTGGGTGAGAAATCACCCACAACCGTACCGTCGGGCAGGGTCTCTTTCATCGATCCGTAGCCAAAATATTGAATTGAGGCGCTCCAGGCGCCGTGTTCTCCGGCACTGTGTGCATAGCGTGCTCCGGCAAAATTAGAGCCGCCGAGATAACGCATATAGTTGATACCAATCTGACCGCTCATCTCGCTGCCGAGCAGGGCCGGATTCTGGTCGGAGCTCATCATGTCGTCGTCGACGAGCGAGATATTGACGCCGCCCAGACCGTAGATCTTTGACGACGAGGTGATGTTGAGCCAATTATAGCCCGACGACCCGTCCTGAGCCACAACGGACGCACAAGCGCCTATAGCGGCAACAGCGGTCAAAATATATTTTGTGATGGTGTGTCGGTTCATTAATGTCATAACATATCGCTATACCTTAAACGGCGCCGAGCGACATTTATTGTATCACTCGCGACGACCGTGACGATGACGCATCGAGGGGAACATACGGCGTATCGACAGTACGTGACGCGACAGATTTCCACCGGCCACAACAAGTGTCACTGAGACAAAAATAACAATCAGGCCGAATATCTGGCGCAGCGACAATAACTCGCCGAAAACCGTCACACCGAAAATGACAGCCGTCGCGGGCTCGAACACCCCGAGAATCGCTGTCGGGGTCGAGCCGATCTTCTCGATAGCGGCGTTAGTGCAGAGAAACGATACCACGGTAGGGACAAGCGCCAGCATGACAACATTGATCCATAGCCACGGTGTCGAAGGGATATCGAGATGCCCCTTGAAGCATATAATAATACAGAACATGAGAGCTCCGCTAAGCAGCACCCAGAATGTCACGGTGAGCGTGGCGACTCCTCTGACCGGCGGCCGGTTGATCCATATAAGGTAGACGGCATAACACAACGAGGACATCACTACAAGACTGATACCAAGCGGGGTGACCTGCCCGTTGCCGGGCGCTGCACACAACAGCCATACGCCGAAGAGCGCGGCTACAATGCATGTCATACTCTGCACACTGAGTATCTCGTGGAAAAGCGTCGTCATGATCACGGCCACAATCAGCGGATAAATAAACAGCAGAGTGGACGCTATGCCAACGTCGAGATGTTTGTAGCTGACAAAGAGCAGAAGCGACGAAAGCGCCATCAACACACCGAGCAGACACAACGGAAGGATGCGGCGTGGACTGACACTAACGTTGCGACCACGTATTTTGAGTAGAATAAAAATTGCGGGAAGTGCAAGGACATAACGGAACAACAATACCGATTCGGGACTCATACCACCCTGATAAAGCGGGAGAGCGAACAGCGGATTCATACCGTAAGTCGCCGCAGCGACAATGCCTAAAATATATCCTTTGATTTTTACACTCATAACCGAATGCAAAGTTAATCAGAAAAACATAAATATAGGGTCGCAATTAACTAAATTATTTAAAGTTTTACACTTTTATTTTGTTTTTTGCAAAAAAATACGCAAAAATATATACATTGATACTCCACGCAAAGCAAGATAGACAACGAAAGCAAGCCATAGGGCATGATTCCCCA
The DNA here is from genome assembly GCA_030524765.1 of Bacteroidales bacterium. GTDB lineage: Bacteria > Bacteroidota > Bacteroidia > Bacteroidales > Muribaculaceae > CAG-873. Next base: position 6,347 of record JAUNGA010000044.1, read on the forward strand.
GCAAAGGTGCGAGTGAAAACCACAACACAAAGAACACAGCCACGGCAATGGCCATTGCCAACAGCATCATGCGCGTAAGTGTAAGGCCGACAAATACACCGTCATAAATAAAAGCGGCTATGCCACAAAGTGGGATACCTACAGCCCAAGGCAGATATTCGCGTGCTGCCGAGACAACCGAACCGTCGTCGGTCAACATACCGAGCATCCACTCTCCCGCCACAAAATAAACGAGTGTGAAGACAAGTGCGATACCCGCGCCCCACTCTATCAGCACGACGAGACATCTGCCGAGTTGCGCATGATCGCGTGCCCCATAGAATTTTCCCGACAAAGCCTCACCGGCAAAGGCAAATCCGTCGGAAAAATAAGAAAAGAACATAAAAAACTGCATCAGCAGTGCATTTGCAGCGAGTACAGTGACTCCCTGACCAGCACCTGCACGGGTAAACCATGTGGTGACCGCGACAAGACAAAGCGTACGCAAGAAAATGTCAGTGTTGACCGAAAGCAGACGTCTGATTGCCGTGCTGTCGACAAGGTCTGATAGCGCTATCCTTACCGGCCTGAAACGCACAAATGCGACAGCCAGAGCAACGGAAAACCCGACCCACTGGGCTGTGACAGTGCCGGTGGCAACACCTTCGATCTTCATGCCGAGACCAAAGACAAGCACAAGACTGAGAGCGATATTGAGAACGTTGATGAGCAAAGCGATCAACATTGGCACACGGGTATTCTGCATACCCAGAAACCAGCCGTTGAGCGTGTACATACCCAGCACGGCGGGTGCGCCCCAGATGCAGATCGAAAAATAGCGCAGGGCCAGTGGAGCCGTCTCGGCATCTGTGTCGATGAAGTCAATTATAATCCGGCCAAGCACAGCCGACAATGCGATGAGCAACACACCGCCGACAGCCGATAATGCAAGCGAACGCCGCAAAGCGGCCGACTGGGCTGCCCGATCTCCGCTGCCGTAAGCCTGAGATGTAAGTCCGGCCGTGCCCATACGCAGAAAGCCGAACAGCCAATAAAGCATGTTGAACATGGTGCTGCCGACAGCAATCGCCCCGATGTAGGCGGCTGCGCCGATATGACCCACGATGGCCACGTCGACCAGCCCCAACACCGGGGTGGTTATATTTGAGACAATCGCCGGGAGGGCGATGTTGAGAATCTGTCGGTCAAGCGACCTCATGCAATCACTGCTGACGACGTGCGCGGCACGAATCCCAGTAGAAGTATCCGATCAATGCCGCATAAACAACGAGACCGAGGATCTGAGGAACGAACTCGCCGCCGTTGGCGGGCACTTCTTTGCCACACATTATGGTAATAGCCGCGAACACACCGAAGAGCGCGCCACCGGCTATAAGTCCCGACGCTATGAGAGTGCCACGGTCCTGGCGGACCTTGCAGAGTTCTTTGTCTTTAGAGCTGCGTCCGACAAACCATGATACGAGACCGCCCACGAGCATGGGCGTGTTGAGATGCAGGGGGATGAACATGCCGAGACAGAATGCCAGGGCCGGCACACCGAGCCAGTTGAGAATCAGCGCAAGGATAGCACCGACGATATAGAGCGTCCAGGGAGTGGCACCACCCATCATCATAGGCTCGAGCACCTTGGCCATGGCATTGGCCTGAGGTGCGGCGAGTGCGCTGTCACCTGTAAATCCATATACATTGTTGAGCACGAGTATCACACCGCCGACGGTAGCCGCCGAGACAAGAGTACCAAGGAATTTCCAGCTCTCCTGCTTGCGTGGAGTCGATCCAAGCCAATAACCGATCTTGAGGTCGGTAACAAAACCGCCTGCCATGGAAAGAGCCGTGCACACAACACCGCCAACGACCATAGAGGCTACAATACCGCCTGTGCCGGTCAGACCGATTGCCACGAAAATAGCCGAGGCGATAATCAGTGTCATAAGGGTCATGCCGCTGACGGGGTTGCTGCCCACAATCGCAATAGCATTGGCAGCCACTGTCGTGAAAAGGAAGGCGATGACGGTGACAACAAGCCATGCGACAGCAGCCTGCCAGAAGGTATTGATCACTCCGATCCAGAAAAATATGAGTACGGCAACGAGTGCGATGAAGATAAAGTAGGCAACATGTTTCATCGAGATATCACGCTGCCAGCGCACGACGGCTGATTGCTGCTGAGCGCCCTTGAGTTCGCGCGAGGCAAGCCCTACAGCACCTGCTATGACGGGCCACGACTTGACAATGCCTATGATGCCGGCCATGGCGATGCCACCGATGCCTATCAGGCGGGCATAGCCGCTGAAAATCTCCTGAGGCGCCATCACTGCGAACTCGCCAGATGTGCCCAGCAGAGGTATGATCACCCACCAGACAAATATCGATCCGGCAAATATCACAAACGCATATTTCAGACCTACAATATATCCCAGACCGAGCACTGCCGCGCCAGTGTTGCATGAGAATACAAACTTAGCCTTGTCGGCAAGTGTCGCGCCCCATGCATATGCTGTGGTGGTAACCGTCTCGGCCCACCAGCCGAATGTAGCCACGATATAGTCGTAGATACCGCCAATGAGCGATGCAATCACAAGCAGCTTGGCCTGGCCACCCGAAGAGGCTTTCTGACCCTGACCGCTGATGAGCACCTGAGTGGTGGCAGTAGCCTCGGGGAAAGGATACTTGCCGTGCATGTCTTTGACAAAGTATTTGCGGAACGGAATGAAGAACAGGATGCCCAACACACCGCCGAAGAGCGACGACAGGAAAATCTCGAGGAAGTTGACTGAAATCTCGGGATATGACGCCTGCAGAATGTAAAGCGCCGGCAGAGTGAAAATCGCACCGGCCACAATAACACCCGAGCATGCGCCGATCGACTGTATGATTACATTCTGACCCAGAGGATTGTCTTTTTTGAGGGCGCCCGAGAGACCGACCGCTATGATTGCGATAGGAATAGCAGCCTCAAACACCTGGCCTACCTTTAGGCCGAGATAAGCCGCGGCAGCACTGAAAATGACGGCAAGGATGAGACCCATCGTCACCGAGTAAGGGGTAGCCTCGGGGTAGTCGTGGGCAGGGTGCATCACCGGCCTATACTCCTCGTCGGCAGCAAGCTCGCGAAACGCGTTCTCTGGCAACTCGGTCGGATCGACCTGCGCCGGATTGAGACCGACCGTTTCAGTTGTCGGGAATTTTTCGGTTTTCATTATAAAATGTATATATGAATTGTGATAATAATTTACTCAGTGTCAGTTTTAAAGATAGACTAATCTGTTATATATTCTTATAATCAAGCATTTATTAAAATTCTATTTATAGGGATATATAAATTGTTACAATCGATCTTGCCATGTACACCATCGACCTTATCTATCTTATATTGATGTATTTCCGGTATTGTCTTGAAAGTAGCATAATCTTTGCCTATATCTCAAAATCAGAGATATGGTTATGATGTAATAGATCAATTCCTTTATATAACGGTTTATAAGAAACCGATGTATTGTTCGGGCGACTACATGCAGTCAGCAGCAATAAAACTATAATAGATATAATCTTATTGTTCACTTTTCTTTTTGGGTTTAACTGCAATGTCATTTAAATCACATGGATTATTAAAGGTATATTTCAACTTAATATGTTTAAAATATTACCATCCTCATTATATAAATTATATCTCCTTAACGATTTTGATGTTTTTACAAAAAGTCGACAATACACAGACATGATCAATCAGCGACGCTTGCGACGTGAGCTCTGACGGGTCGATTTAGTCGGAATCTTGAGTTTCTGACCGATCTGTATGTTGTCGTTCCTAAGGCCGTTTGCCTGACGTAACGCCTCGATCGTCACACCGTATTTTTTAGCGATTTTGCTCAGATTCTCGCCTTTACGCACCTTATGGGTGGTGGTTGTGGCAGCTTGTTGCTTATTGTCTTTTGACTTGGACTTGGTCGACGCTACAGGCTTTGACTGAACAGACTCATGTCGGGATGCGTTGGCCACCGAACCGGTCATGGCCTCGCTGACCTGACGTTCCTGCGTAGAGCGTGGAGCGATAGTATCGGGAGTCTCGACAGCGGTTGTTGCCGGAGAGGTAGTGTCTGTCTGCTCGACAGTCTGCACGGATGTCTCGACAGCGACCTTAGGCTGTTCGATATATTTGCGTTTGTAGGTGTTGATGCGCAGACGCTGGCCGCGACGCGCCTTGCGTATGCCGTTGGCCTGTTTGATCGAGGCCTGTGTCACGCCATACTTACGGGCAATCGAAGAAAGGGTCTCGCCTTTGCGCACGGTGTGATATTTGACCACCAGTTCCTCGACATACTCACCCTTGGAATCCGAGCCCGATATATTGCCGTTTGCAGGCTCTACAACATCACGGCGGGCATATTTATCGGCATTATGATTGACTATAGAGTCTTCGTTGGCGATATATGCGTAGACCTGCAGTGAAGGGAGTACCAACGCATAGGGATGTATGTCGCCGGGTATAATATCTTTGCGATACTGGGGATTGAGCACGCGCAACTCCTCGATAGGCATACCCATCACGTCGCTTATCTGCTCGAAATGCACCCGGCGGGTAATTTGAACGGTATCAGTCACAATAGGCTTGCGGGCGAGCGCAGGCGATATATTGTGGCGGTCGTAATAGTTCATTATATAATTGGCGGCGATAAACGCAGGCACATACCCGCGGGTTTCAGCCGGCAAGAAGGGATAGATGGCCCAGAAGTCTTTCTTGTCAGAAGCCGATGCACCGGCACGGCGCAACGCCTTGTTGACATTACCGGGGCCACAGTTATATGAAGCGATAGCCAGCGACCAGTCACCGAATATATCGTAAAGTTTCTTGAGATAGCGTGCAGCGGCATCAGACGATGTATAAGGGTCGCGACGTTGGTCGACGAGCGAATTGACCTCAAGGCCCTCGCCTGTGGCTGTCGGCAGCATGAATTGCCAAAGGCCCGTGGCACCTGCACGCGAGACGGCATCGGGATTGAGCGCCGACTCTATGACGGGCAGATATTTGAGTTCGAGCGGCAGACCGTAGCGGTCAAGTGCCTGCTCGAATATAGGCATATAATACAGACTCATGCCAAGCATATTCTCGACAAGCTGTTTGCGACGGTCGGCATACATTATTATATGGTTGCGCACAACCGAATTGAACGGCATCTCGATCAACGTCGGCAAAGCGCCAAGACGGTCGATGAGTTCCTGATCGGTCACGGGCACCGACGCGCGGGTGTCGGCCTCACGGTCAATGTCGGCATAATTGCGCAGATACCAGTTTTGCTGCATTGCGTGCACGTCTGTCTCGAAGCTTTCGGGATATACCACCGGCACACGCTGCAGGCTGTCGCGTATCGACAGTATCGAGAGGGCGTCGGTCGTCGGAGCGAAGGCTGACGCCATCAGCAGGATAAGTGGTGTAAGAATTCTTTTTTTCATGCAAGTCAGTGAGAAGAGATCGGTAGTTGAGAGAAGATTTGATTGAAAGGGTTAGAAATTAAAGGCCCACACCAATCCGATAGACGGGTGCGGATTGCGGCCGTCGCGCATCAGTGCAGGGGCTATGTCCATCGACAGATCAGGCGATATGTCGAAGTGACTCAGCGAAGCGTCGACATAAGCATCGATCATCGCAAGAAAGTAGACGCCGACCATGCATATGATGCACAGATCGCGATTGCGACGATAAAAGTTTTTGCGCGACTGCAAAAGATTGGTGAGCCATTTCTTATCAAGATCTGATTCATTGACAGTCGGCGGGAAGAAGTCCATATACGACTTGGTCGACGGATCGTTGTCCATTATGTCGCGATAAGCGCGGGTGTAGTCAGAGAGCATGCCGTTGTTCCACGAAGTAGCATAGCCCAGCCCCATGAAACCGCCCACGACAAGCGGTAGTTTCCAATACCGGCGGTTATAGACCTGGCCGAGGCCGGGAAAAAGCGCTGACATCCATACCGCACGTGTCGGATCGGGATTGAATTCGACCTCGCGTGGTTCCCACACATCGTATCCGGATACGACAGGTATGACAGCCAGAGCCGAATCGGTCGACGCCGTGAGGATCGAGTCTGCGACAATTACCTCTGCCGAATCAAGGTCTACGGTCGTGACAGCGGTGTGCCCGCGCTTGACCGGCATGCGGCGGTCTTGCGCCGACACCGTCGTACAGGCGATAACCGCCAGCAGCAGTACCGCTACAAAACGACCGACCGATTTTATCTTATTGCTCGTCACGGCCGGGTTTTACGTTATCGAATAATGATATGAGGCGCTCAAGCTCTTCATCTCCCGAGAACGGGAAAGTGATCTTACCCTTGCCCGAAGCGTCACAACTGAACTTTACCGATGTACGGAATGTCGACGACAGATGCTTGCGAAGGATATCAAAATCATCTGACGAATAGCGAGACTGGGCCTTAGCCGGAGTATCCATTTTAGGAATCTCGCCTTTCTGATAGGCTTTGGCAAGTTCTTCGACCCGACGCACCGACAGATCATGCTTGAGTATTTCGTTATATAATTTGAGCTGTAATGCCGGCTCGGTGATTGTCAACAGTGCACGTGCATGCCCCATATCGACACGCTTGTCGCGCAGGCCGAGCTGTACCTCGGCAGGCAGTTTGAGCAGACGCAGGAAATTGGCCACCGTGGCCCGTTTTTTGCCGATGCGCTCGCTCAGACGTTCCTGAGTGAGATTGTACTGCTCGATGAGCTTGCGGAATGTCAGCGCTATTTCTATCGCGTTGAGATCCTCGCGCTGTATATTCTCAATCAGAGCCATCTCGGTGAGTTCGAGATCGTTGGCCGTGCGTATATAGGCCGGCACCGATGTCAGGCCTGCCTTGATGGCCGCGCGATAGCGGCGCTCGCCGGCGATGATCTGATAGGTGTCTGGACCGGTCTTGCGCAGCGACAGCGGCTGTATTATACCAAGCTCGCGTATCGACGTGGCGAGTTCGTCGAGAGCCTCCTCGTCGAATGTGCGGCGCGGCTGATCGGGATTGGCCGTTATCTGGCTGAGCTGTATATCGTTGATTGCAGACGAACCGGCGGCCGGCACATCATCCATCGAGATGAGCGAGTCGAGTCCGCGGCCGAGGGCATTGCGTTTGACTGCCATTTATGCGTGGTGTTTTTTGGGTTTATGTTTGGCTATAATCTCTTTGGCCAGCAGTATATGGCTGGTGGCGCCACGCGAGTCGGGATCGTAAAGCAATACGGGCAGACCGTGACTCGGAGCCTCACTGAGCCGGATATTGCGTGGAATGACGGTGCTGAACACCATATCGGCGAAGTGGCCTTTGAGCTCTTCATAGATCTGATTGGCCAGACGTAGACGGGCGTCATACATTGTCAGCAGAAATCCCTCGATCTCAAGTCCCGGATTAAGACGCGACTTGATGATGCGTATGGTGTTAAGCAGCTTGCTGATGCCCTCGAGGGCAAAATACTCGGCCTGCACGGGAATGATCACCGAGTCGGCAGCCGTGAGAGCATTGACAGTGATAAGCCCCAGCGAGGGCGAGCAGTCGATGAGTATATAGTCGTATTTGTCTTTAACGGGAGAAAGGAGAGATGCGAGCACTTTCTCGCGCTGTGGCTTATTGACCAGCTCGAGCTCGGCTCCGGCCAGATCAATGCGCGAGCCTACCAGCTCAAGACCGTCCACACAGGTGGGTACCTGTGAACCGTCGAGCGGATATCCGTCGACCAGGCACTCATAGATCGACGAGGTCATAGATCTCGGATCAATGCCGTACCCCGATGTGGCATTGGCCTGAGGATCGGCGTCAATGATGAGGACTTTCTTTCCTTGTGAGGCGAGAGACGCGGCCAGATTGATGGTGGTGGTGGTCTTGCCCACACCACCCTTCTGGTTTGCGATTGCTATGATTTTACCCATAGTATAATACTAATGTAGATTAATGTCTGCAAAGTAACATAAATTTGTCGAATTACAAAAGCATTTGTTCCACGAAAAAGACAGAAATGTTGATAACTATCGTTACTTTTACGTATCTTTGCACTGTTATTAATGCAGAAATGCCTAAAAAAATGAATGATACACGCCCTCTCATCCTTATCACCAACGACGACAGCATCAACGCCCCAGGCGTGCTGAGGCTTGTCGATTGCTGCCCACAAGATGCTGATATCATAGTAGTTGCCCCTAAAGAGCAGCACTCCGGCCAGTCATCGGCGCTGACTGTCGGCGCCCCCCTGCGCATCGAGTCGATACCCGACTATCGCGACGCCCGCCTCTTCACCGTCTCGGGCACTCCGGTCGACTGCGTCAAGCTGGCTCTGCATGCAATTGTTCCACGCTGCCCCGATCTGGTGCTGGCCGGTATCAACCACGGTTCAAACTCGGGATGCAATGTGATATATTCGGGCACGATGGGCGCTGTACTCGAAGGCTGCAATGTGGGTATCACCTCCTGCGGATTCTCAATACTGCATCATTCTATGCAGGCCGATTTTTCACTTTCGAAGGAATTTGTCAGCGAAATCATCGCCAGTCTGCTCGAATCACCTCTTCCACGTGGAGTATGCCTCAATGTCAACATACCGGCACGTGTAGTGCCGGAGGGTGTGAAGGTATGCCGCGCCGCACGCGGACACTGGAGCGAGGAATACAGCAAATATGTCGACCCGTCGGGCAATCCGTTCTACTGGCTCACCGGCAAGTTTGTCAATCTCGAACCCGACGCTGACGACACTGACGAATATTGGCTGGGACACAATTATATTTCGGTCGTACCGGTCGCTGTCGATCAGACTGACCAGAATGCCATTGCACGGCTCGCACCCATTTTCGACAAACAGTGACGACTGATGATACTCTTCCCAAACGCAAAAATCAATCTCGGCCTGCGCATCTTACGTCGCCGGCCTGACGGCTACCATGACCTGCTGACAGTCATGATGCCAATAGCATGGACAGACATACTCGAGATTGTGCCGTCAAGCACCGGTAAAACCAGCCTGCACATTACAGGTCGCGCTGTTGAATGCCCGACAGACAAAAATCTGGTGATGAAAGCCTATCATGCCCTCGCCAACGAAATCGGAGGATTGCCGCCGGCCGAGATACACCTTGAGAAGATCATACCGGACGGAGCCGGCATGGGTGGAGGATCAGCCGATGCGGCGTTTGCCATCAGAGGCCTAAACGAGGTCTTCAATCTCGGGCTCGACGAAGACCGCATGGCCCATGTAGCCGCGACGGTGGGCGCCGACTGTCCGTTTTTCATATACAACCGGCCTATGTTCTGCACCGGTACCGGCACCACTATGTCAGCCGACGTGCATATTGATTTTACAGGCTATACAATTGTAATCGCCAAGCCGCGGGTGTCTGCGGTGTCGACCGCGGCAGCCTACGCAGGTGTCACTCCATGCGAGGCGGTGGATACCCCCCTTGATCTGCTCGGGCGCGACATCAGAGACTGGGCTGGGCTGCTGATCAATGATTTCGAGGCTTCTATATTCCCGCGACTGCCTCAGGTGGCAGCAGTCAAGCAGACATTGATCGACTGCGGGGCCATCTATGCATCGATGACCGGCTCAGGAGCTGCAGTGTATGGAATCTTCGCGACTGACAAATTGGCACGAGAGGCTCTGACACATCTGACCGACTGTGACACATTTGTCGACACCGGGCGCGCCTGGTGAACGTTATAGCCCCTGATTTGTTATATTTTAAAAGCCACGACACGCTACCGGCGAGTTTTGGCAAAGTTTTTGCATAACTACCTCGAAATAATACATACAATCATGAGCGACAAGAAAAATCATAATTCCAAGACCGAAGAGACACCCGAAGAAACCGCTGAGATCCGCGACGTGCTTGATGACTCAGCCGCCGACAGCGAGACCGCTGACGTCACTGTCGACGAGGCCGAGGGAATGCAGCAGAAAATCGACGAACTCACTGTAGCCCTCGAGAAGGAAAAGAAAGAATATCTGTTCTTGCGCGCCGACTTTGACAATTACCGCAAACGTATGCTCAGAGACCGTGAGGAGCTGCTGCGCAATGCAGCCGAAAAAGTCCTCAAAGGCCTGTTGCCGATTGTCGACGATTTTGAGCGTGGCCTCGAGGCCACGAAGACCGTAGACAACGCCGATTCGGTACGCGAAGGCATGGAACTCATATACAACAAACTCATCAAATATCTTGCCGACAACGGCGTGAAAGCCATGGAGTCGACCGGCGCTCCCTTTGACCCCGATTTTCACGAAGCGATCGCCACTATCCCCGCACCAAGTGATGATCTCAAAGGCAAGGTCGTCGACACAACACAGCGCGGATACATGCTTAACGACAAAGTTTTGCGCCACGCTAAAGTCGCTGTAGGCGAGTAACCACCCAACACCACATCCGAAATATGGAAAACAAACGCGACTATTATGAGGTGCTTGGGGTCAGCAAGACAGCCAATGCTGACGAAATAAAGAAAGCTTACCGAAAGCTGGCACTAAAATATCACCCCGACCGCAATCCCGGCGACAAGGAAGCCGAAGAGAAATTCAAGGAAGCGGCCGAGGCTTATGACGTATTGTCTGATGCCGACAAACGCGCCAAATATGATCAGTTCGGCCACTCTATGGGTCCGCAGGGATTCCCCGGCGGAGGATTCGGCGGAGGCGGAGGATTCCATCAGGGCGGCTGGACAGTCGACGATATCTATGAGGCATTCGGCGATATCTTCGGCGGACGTTTCGGCGGTACGGGATTCGGCGGAGCCACTGGTGGAAGCCGGCGTCGCGCTCAGCCCAGACAGCGCCGTGGCACAGACCTGCGCATACGCGTCAAACTCACACTCGACGAGATTGCAAACGGTGTCACAAAGAATCTCAAGATTCCCACCTACATGCCCTGCGAGCACTGCAAAGGCACGGGAGCCAAAGACGGTGTGGCATTTGCCACCTGTCAGACCTGTCACGGCACAGGCACCGTAATCGAGCAGCATCAGTCGTTCTTCGGCATGGAGCAAGTGCAGGTCACCTGCCCCACCTGCGAGGGTACAGGCAAAGTCATCTCTGAGCAATGCACCTATTGCCACGGCGAGGGAGTGCAGCGCAAAGACGAGCAGGTATCATTCACCATCCCGGCGGGAGTATCAGACGGTGAGACCCTCTCGCTGCAGGGCCATGGCAATGCGCCACGTCACGGTGGCCGTCGAGGCGACCTGCTGATCGTAGTCGAGGAACTCAAACATCCCGAGCTGATTCGCGACGGCAATGACATAATCTATAATCTTATGCTGGATCTGCCCACCGCAATACTCGGCGGCTCTGTCGAGGTACCCATCATAGGCGGAAAGGCCCGTCTGAAGATTGCCCCCGGCACCCAGCCCGGCAAAGTGCTGCGAATGCGAGGCAAAGGCCTGCCGTCGCGCGAATACGGCAATACACGTGGCGATGAGCTCATCAACGTGATGGTCTACATCCCCGAAAAACTGACCGATGCCGAGCGAAAGGCTATAGAAAGTATCAAAGATTCGCCGAATCTCGTACCGGGCGAAGATGAGAAAAAACGTCTTTTCTCAAAGTTCAAACACATATTCGAGTAAAAATCGATGATATTATAATATAGCTGTCCGATAAAACTTTTTGAGACATTGAAAAAGTTTTATCGGACAGCTATATTTTTGAAATCCAAGTCCAAAGACAAGTGGATGACAATATATGGCAATGGTTTTCGCGTTGTGATGGCAGGATTACATCTCCTTGATCCAGAATAATCATTTTCAGATAATCCGCATCTGAGAGTGAATAATCCTTTTGTTCATAATAAAGTTGCGCTCTTGACCTATAAAATCTAGCATTTGTGGGGTCAATCTGAATTGCCTGTGATAAATCATTTAGAGCTTTAACTGTATCTTCCATCGCCGCATATATATCAGCACGAGACGCATAAGCTGTCGAATGCCATTCCTTGTCTTTTTTAGGGAGTCGCTTCAACGCATTATCTATTGCCGTTAACGCTTTCCCGTACTCTTGATTCCCATAGCGGAGAATAGAGATATAGACATAAGCGTAGCCATTATCCGGGTGTTCTTTTAGTTCTCGGTTAAACCAGTCTATTGCATCGGCATAGTTCTCTTCAACATATGCCTCAACGCCGCGAGTATAGGCGTATGTGTCAGGCCGCTTGATTTCCGACTTTGCCCACAACGACATTGCAACTGCAATGAATGAGATGAATGTACAGATCTTTAGTTTCATAATCTTTATAAGACGATTTTATTTTTTTTACAAAGTTATATACCGTATGCCATTTATTGGTAAACGTCATTCATGAGATGTATAAAACACTCTTCTTACTGTATGAATTGGGAATTACCTTCCAAAAATTCCTTTGCTGATGGCTTTACCTATCTTCCGTTCAAGTCCGGCTTTAGTGGTGGGTATAATACTCCCGCATAATCGAACCGGCTCGGAACGCAAGAAAAAACCAATAA
>JAUNGA010000045.1 GCA_030524765.1 Bacteroidales bacterium
AGATTATTTAAGAACTCTTCTTAATAACTATGGATTCTGATGCGGTTGCCCTGGGGCGATACTTTTCGTCTGCAAAATTAATAAAAAAATTCATAAAGGCGTAAATAATCATTATTTTATAACATATTTCCAATAAAATCGCTATCAATTATTACATAAAGGTTATAATAAGCCGGCAACAGTAAATGAAAATAAATTTTGCCGAAATATTGTCATGAAAAAAATAATTCGTATCTTTGTGCCTGTATTATAGTAATTTATTCCAGAATCTATTATGAAAAATCCGTTAAAATCACTCATTGGGGGCGCCGTCATGGCTATCGCTGTGGCCTTACCCGCCGTGCTGCACGCCGAGCAATCGGTGGTGGTGGTGGCGGCCGATGGCACAGAGACGGTTGTGACGCTGGCCGATGTGCAACGCATAGACATTGGCGCCGAGGGTCTCACGCTGCATCATGCAGCCGGAGAGAGCAGTGTGGCGTTTGCCGATCTCGACCGCGTGCTGATCGGCGCCGAACGTGCGGCAGTCAAAGACATCATGACCGGTGGCGACATAGCCTTCTGGCCCACGACCACTTCGACCACGGTCAATGTCACGGGGCTTGCACCCGGCGCGCATGTCACGGCCCACAGTCTTGCCGGCGCACTCGTTGCGGCGGCTGATGCCGACACCGACGGCAATGCCGTCATCGATCTCACCGGCGCCGCCGGAGGCGTGTATATCGTCAGCGCCGCCGACCGTTCGGTAAAGATAATCAAGAATTAATCATGTTTATTCCAACCAAGCAAAATCACAAAGCAATGATAAAAAGTTTACTCGCAGCCGCCGTCATGGTGTCTGCAACGCTCGGCGCGATGGCCGAGAGCTACGACACAATGTATCTGATCAAGGGCGACCACGTGGTGGGCAAATACAAGGTCGATGATGTCGACTATGCTACATTCACCCTGCCAGAGGGTGTCTCAGACGACAATATCAGCCTGTCTGTCGACAAAGTGGGCAAAAACACCGTCACCTACACCGTCAGCACCGTCAACCCCACTATATCTTATGCGCACAACATCATATCCGACTATCAGCTCGACGATATGGCCATGATGTACGAGGGCGACTTCTTTGCCAATCTCGACGACGAATCAAAGCTGCTGATCATGCAGTACACCCTGATGTCAAACGGCTATCTCGGCGCAGGCACCAAAACATACAGCCAGCTCGACTATCAGCTCGACGGCACCAATGGTCAGTCTCGCTTCAGCGTGGTCCCCGGCACACATTATTATCTGTGCGCGTGGGAGGTCGATCCGGCAGCCGAATACGCTCCGCTCTAGACCTTTGTCGTCACCGAGTTCACTACTGAGGCATCGGCCCAGGGCACAGCCTCGATCAATGTCGACTTTGTCGAGGTCAACGACCATGGCGCACAGCTTTATTTTTCCGGCTCAAGCGTATATTATGTACAGACCAGCTGGGGTACAGCCGATCTTATGGATGCATTTGTCGAGATTTACGGCCTGGATTATCTGATGGGTATGTTCGGCCAGTCGTGGGAGCTCGAGTACCTGCAGGGCTCTGGCGACCTTGGCGAAGGCATCTCTAACTCGATCTGGCCCGTCGAAGAGTCGGGCAAGTACGTAATGCTGGTGCGTGCCTACGATCTCAACGGCGACATCACCGACCGTCGCTTTGAATTTGATATCGAGGTCGGAGGCGACGTGGTAGCCGGTCCGTCGATCACGATTTTCAGCAAGACCAAGGGCGACGGCACAGTCAGTGTCAACTTCGAGATCGCGCCCAGCAATGTCGAGGAAGCCTACGTGCGTCTGTGCGGCGAGAATTTTGTCGACGACCGTCTCAACATGGGTTACGAGCTGCACGAGCTGGCCATGGGCGGCGATGCCGAAGACATCACCTCGGCGATAAACACCTTGGGCGAGTACACGTTCAGCGCCACCGATATCGACGCAGAGTGGAAGTCTCTCCTCATCTATGCGATGGACAAGGATGGCCACCGCACCACGCTGCGCATCAACTTCTATCCCGACACTATGACAGGCTGGAGTATCGACGACCCCGTCTACAAGACTCCGGCACGCAAGCTGCCTGTCATCAAACACGTCCGCAACAAACGCAATCCCACTATGCCCCGACTCTGACGGGCATTGTCCGACACAACATCCGGGCCGGCCGTCGCATCGCAGCGACAGCCGGCCCGGCTCTTTTCGGTAATGGATGTTTTTTGCGGTCGTCTGACGCGTTTTTAAGGCAAATTAGACTTATCTTTGTATTCTGAATCCGCAAAAAGTTTATATTGACAATTCCAACAGTTTGTAGATATGCCTGACAATCCCATGCTTCCCGACGGTTTTCTTGCTATGCTCGCCGATACGGGCAGCCCGCTGTTTGACGGTCTGGGCGACACGCTGCTGTCGACCGCCCCGCAGGTGGCCGTGCGCGTCAACCCGGCCAAGGGCGCCGCATTGCCTGCCGGTGCCGACCGGGTGGAGTGGTCGCCCGACGGTTTTTACCTTGTCGGCCGGCCCGGCTTTACGTTTGATCCGGCGCTGCATCAGGGCCTGTATTACGTGCAGGATGCATCGTCGATGGCCGTTACGCAGGCGGTGGCCGAAGCCGTAAGGGCCTGTGGCGGCCGGCCGTTGCGCTACCTCGACGCCTGCGCCGCACCCGGGGGCAAGACTCTCGGCGCGCTTGGCTGTCTGCCGGCGGGATCGTTTGTGGTGGCCAACGAGTACAGCCGCAGGCGTGTCGATGTGCTCACCGAGAATCTGGTCAAGTGGGGCGCGGGCCACACGGTGGTGACATCGTGCGACGCCTCGTCAATACGCGGTCTCGACGGATTCTTCGATATCATAGGTGCCGACGTGCCGTGTTCGGGCGAGGGCATGATGCGCAAAGAGCCCGAGGCCGTGGCGCAGTGGTCGCCGGGGCTGGTGGCCGAATGTGCCTCGCTGCAGCGGTCGATAGTGGCTTGTCTGTGGCGCATGCTGCGTCCGGGTGGCTGGCTGGTCTACTCGACATGCACGTTCAATCTCGACGAGAATGAGCGTGTGGTCGACTATCTCGTCAGCGAATTCGCAGCCGAGACCGTCGCTGTCCCTGCTCTCGATAATGCCGCGGGCGTGGCCGGCGGCATCGGCACCTCGGCGCGCTGCTACCGTTTTGTGCCTGGCAGGGTGCGTGGCGAGGGCCAGTTTGTGGCATTGCTGCGCAAGCCGGGCGACGGGCCGGCGGCCACACCGCGTGTCAGGGGCAGGCGCAGCGCCGCGAAATCGTCGCTGTCGCCGATATGCGCCGGTTGGGTCGACGGCGGCTTCGAGCTGTGGACCGATGGCGACAGCGTGCGTGCGCTGCCTGCCGCCCACCGCGGCCTTGCCGGCGCCGTCGGTGAGTCGATGCACATCGTGTCGGGCGGTCTCGAGGTGGCGGCGGTCAAGGGGCGCGACCTTGTCCCCTCACAGGCTCTGGCCATGTCGACGGCCTTGTGCCGTGACGCGTTTGCGTGCGCCGAGGTTGATGCGGCCACGGCCCTGCGCTATCTCGAGCGCAATGCCGTGGTTCTGCCCGAGGGCACGCCGCGGGGCTATGTGCTGCTCACCTGTGGCGGATCTCCGCTCGGCTTTGTCAAAAATCTCGGCAACCGGTCAAACAATCTTTATCCGGCCTCGTGGCGCATACTCAGCCCCGGGCGCGCGCCCGTGTCGGTGCTGCGCTGAGCGCCGGTTCGAAAAAATTTACACCTGCACGTGATAATTCACAAATTTGTGCGTATCTTTGTGAAATCACAAACCTACAAGATATAATCATGCGTACCAAATATCACAGAGTGCTGCTCAAGCTGAGCGGCGAGTCTCTCATGGGCCATCAAGGCTACGGCATTGACAAAGACCGTCTCAACTCCTATGCCGAACAGATCAAAGAACTTGTGGCCGCCGGCGTCGAGGTGGCCATCGTGATCGGCGGCGGCAACATCTTCCGCGGCCTGAGCGGTGCGGCCAAAGGCTTTGACCGTGTGATGGGCGACCAGATGGGCATGCTTGCCACGGTCATCAACTCGCTGGCGCTGTGCTCGGCGCTCAACGGTCTGGGTCAGCCGGCCCGTGTGTTCACGGCCATCAACATGTTCCCCATCGGCGAGCAGTACAGCAAATGGCGCGCCATCGACTCGCTGAATCAGAGCGAGGTGGCTATCATCGCCGGCGGCACGGGCAACCCGTTCTTTACCACCGACACCGGCTCGGCTCTGCGTGCCGTCGAGGTCGAGGCCGACGTGATGCTCAAGGGCACGCGTGTCGACGGCATATATACCGCCGATCCCGAGAAAGACCCCACCGCCACCAAATTCGACGAGATCACCTACGACGAGATCTACAACCGCGGCCTGCGCGTGATGGATCTTACAGCCACTGCACTGTGCAAGGAAAACCACATGCCCATCGTGGTCTTTGACATGGACACCCCGGGCAATCTCGCCCGCGTGATTGCCGGCGAGCCTATCGGCACACTCGTATATTGACAATTATTAATACATTATATATATGACAGACGTAAAAACCTATCTCGACCCGGCCGAAGAAAAAATGGAGATGGCCGTGGAATTTCTCGACGAGACCCTGTCGCGCATACGCGCCGGCAAAGCCAATCCCAAAATTCTCGACGGAGTGCGTGTGAGCTACTACGGCAGCATGGCTCCGATCAGCAATGTGGCCAATATCTCGGTGCCCGATGCGCGCACCATCGTCATCACTCCGTGGGAGAAGGCCATGTTCAAGGAAATCGAGAAGGCGATCATCAACTCTGAGGTAGGCATCATGCCCGAGAACAACGGCGAGGTCATACGCCTGAGCATCCCGCCCCTCACCGAGGATCGCCGCAAGGCTCTCGTCAAGCAGTCAAAGGCCGAGGCCGAGCAGGCCAAGGTGTCGGTGCGCAACGCGCGCCGCGAGGCAATCGAGGGGCTCAAGAAAGCCATCAAGCAGGGTATGCCCGAGGATGTCGAGAAAGACGCCGAGGCTTCCGTGCAGAAGCTTCACGACAAGTATCTCAAGAAAATCGACGATCTCTTTGCCGCCAAAGAGCGCGAGATCCTCACCGTCTGACCGATGATCACCGGGGGTATATGTCAGGCCGTCTGACATAGAAATGCTTTAGACTGTTCGGCGACAAGATTCGCCTCCCAGCGCCATGCAGGGAGGCGAATCTTGTCGTTTTGTGCGATATATGCAACACTTGTGTCGCGAATGTTGCATCACTTCTATCCTATTAATCAATTACTTATGTTGTAACTTTGCAATGTGAATTTTACAACAGGTTCACAACACACATACACAACCTTTCCTAACCATACGCTTATTGTCATGGAACCCATCGGACAACTAATTAAAAACGAGCTGATAGCTCAGGAACGCTCGGTTGCATGGTTTGCCCGCAAACTCTGTCTCGACCGATCTAATGTCTATCGTCTGTTTCAGAAAAACAGTATCGACACATCATTGCTGGCCAGAATTTCTCTTGTGCTGAACAAAGACTTTTTTGCAATGCTGTCTGCATATGTACGAGAGAAGTGCAATTTGCAGCAGTAGCGTGTCAATCTCGCTACAGTGGCGGCGCTTGTGTCAAAAACTTTTGCCGTAACTTTGTCGCGATATATCATCGCCGGCTTTTGTCGGCGTGTCTCTATACACAAAACAATCAATCCACATTAATAATTTTATCAAAAGTTTTATGAACAAAGGTTTATTGAAAATTGCACTTCTTTCGCTTGTGTGCGCTTCGATGCCCGTCTCGTTCACTTCTTGCAAGGACTATGACAGCGACATTGATGGCCTGAGGAAAGATTTTGCCGAGATGAAGACTGCTCTTGATGCTATCAAGACGCAGGTATCTCAGGGTGGTGTGATTCAGTCAGTCGCTCCTTCTGCTGACGGCAAGGGTATTGTGATCACCGTCCTCAAAGACGGCTCGACTCAGAGCTATACTATCACAAACGGCAAAGATGGCCAGAACGGCAAGGACGCCGATGTATGGACTATTGATGCTGAAGGCTACTGGTGCTGCAACGGTACCCGTACCGAATACAAGGCTGTAGGCACAGATGGCAAGGATGGCGCACCCGGTACTCCCGGCGCTCCCGGCGACTACTACAAGCCCAATGGCAAAGGCTACTTTGACCTCTACCACTTCAATACCGCTACCGGCAAGTGGGAAGTTACCGAGAATGCTGTTCCCTACGCTACCGACGGCGACCACATCACAGCAGTTGTTACTGCCAACGATGTATTCCTTTATGGTGTAGGCGGTGTTGAGGGCGCTATCGTGCTCGCCAAGACCGGTGCACTCCGCAGCCTCGTCTTCAAGCCCGACTTCTACTATCAGGGTATTGAGGCTATGGATGCCGCTACTTTCAAATTCGAGGCTCTCAAGGTCGGTACCGTAAACGCTGACGACAAGACCGGTGCAAATGACGCTCCTACCGCCAATGGCGAGGTGCAGATGACTCCCGCTTTGGTTGCCAACTATCACCTCAACCCCACCAGCGCCAACATCGACAATATATTCTCGCTCGACTTCATCGCCGAGGATCTCCAGTATGCTCGCGCTACCGCCGGTATCACTGCCAAGGTATTTGACAAGTCGGCCAAGGACGGTATCCTGACCGTTAAGGCCAACCTGCAGGGCGACATCAAAGATATCAACGAGGACGGTCTCGTTACCGTGCTGGCTCTCCAGGCCCGTCTCAACGAGAAAGCTGCCGCTGCCGACACCGTTATCACCTCTGATTACGCTGCTGTAAAGGCTTCTTACTACACCGACATCGATCTCGCTGTGCCCGCTAACGCTCCTACAATGCTCGCCACCCCGACTTCGGTTAAATTCGGTGCAAACCACTGGTACACCTCTGCTCAGGAGGCTATCAACAATGAGCCTACCATCGCTCTCGTATGGGATAACTCTGAGGGTCTCGACATCGCCAAATACATCCAGGCCGACTATACCAACGCCAAGGGTGTTCACCAGGCATTTGCAAAACCCGTCAACGAGTACGGCTTCAAATATGAGTACGCTCTCGTAGGTTATGTTGACGGTGCAAACCAGACCTCACAGTCAGCTCACGCTGCCCTCAATCCCAACGATCCCTCTTGGATCCGTGCCCAGATGCCTAAAGACGGCAAAGCTCAGCCTTGGGGTTACGAGCAGAAGAAAGCTACTCTCGGTCGTATGCCTCTCGTGCGTGTGACCCTCGTTGATACCGTAAGCGCCAACCGTCCCGTGGCTGCCGTTGCATACGTCAAGCTGCTTATCGATGAGAAGGGCTCTCTGCCCCCAAGCGAGAACCTCATCGGTGTTAACTTCGGTTTCGACAAGAACTACACTGTAAGCTGCGCTACCGCAGAGACTGTATTCCCCCTCACATGGTCTGAGATCGAGGAGAGCATTCTGGCTCATCCCTCTGTCAATATGAGCAAAGAGACATTCGAGGCTAACTACTCACTGCGCATGGCCGATGCCGCTCAGGGTATCGCTCAGCAGGTTCTTGTTGGTGCCAACAATGCAATCAATAATGCTACCGGTTCTGATGTTCACGGTGTTGTGACCAAACTCCCCGATCCTACTCTGCCCCAGGGTACCGAGGTTGTTAAATGGACCATCAGCGCTAACGACGTTTACAACTGGTTCACCGGCACCACCAAGCCCAAAGATATGAGCGTAGTGGTTGTTTACGACGGTAAGCCCGGCACATCGTTCGCCAAGTCGCACATCACCATCACCCTCACCTGGACTCCCAAAGAGCTCCACGTAACTCCCACCGTTTCGGTTGACGACGCAAGCAAGATCGCCGAGCTCTGGTTCTCGTTCAACTCTGCTACTTCTGCCTCTAACGGCGGTCTCAAGCAGGAGAATCACCTCAACGTGGCTGTTCCCAACAACAACCTCACCCCGGCTGCCTGCACATTCGTTAACAACCTGCTCTATCCCTTCGTTGGTAACAAGGTTGGTATGACCGGCCTCGAGTCGTTCTACACCGACTATGTTGACACCAAGGCTTCGTTCGCATTCGTTCCCGTGACCAACGCTCCTACCAAGGTTCAGGGTGTATCGGGTGCTACCTACGATCTCGTTGCTGACGGCAACAGCCTGAAAGCTAAACTCGGCCTCGTTTCAGAGACCATCGCTGTCATCAACAACTCTGTAGAGCCCGCTACTGTTACCTATCAGGACGGCACTTTCGCCAAGGATGTGCTCAACTTCGCCGGTGCTCAGGATCTCGGCTATGGCAAGACTCTGTCTGCTACCATCGCCATCAGCGCCAACAACACCAAGTGCGGCAAACCCCTGACTGTAAACAACAACACCTACAACGTACGCTTCCTGCGCCCGATCACTGTAAATGTAAGCAAGCCCGCTCACCTCAAAGACGCTATCGACAACGGTTCGACTCTCGAGGTTGCTACTTGCCTCAGCTTCATCGACTGGCGTAACATCGCGTTCACCGCTGACAACAAGTACCTCGACTACTATGGCGTGACAGGTGTTTATGTAGGCGAATTCAAGAACGGCCAGCTCGTCGTTGCCAACCCCAACGACATCACCGGTGCTGTTTACACCAACCTCAACGGTGCTAACTTCACCAAGACTCTGAAAGAGATGATTCCTGACATCGAGCTCTCTTACACTCAGGCTGCAACCATCTCTCTCACCAATGTTGGTGTCCTCAACTACAAGAACGCCGGTAACGTGCTCGGCTTCGAGTTCCAGATCCGCGTACCCTTCATCGTTGAGTACAAGTGGGGCTATGTAGTAGTGCCCATGGACATCACCATCGATCCGACCATCGGTCAGTAATTGACATCCCCTTGTTAATTCAATAAATCAATGGGACAGGGGCGTAGCTAATACGTCCCTGTCTCTCTCTTTTTGAAAAAACAAATGAAATATTTCTTATCTATAGCTTTGGGCGGGGCTCTTCTCGCCGGTGTCTGCACCTCATGCGGTGGAGGCAACGCCGCGAAGACCGAAGCCGTGCCTGAGGAAAACCGCATGGTGCTTACCGAGCAGGACACTACCATCAGCCTGGGTCTCGTCAAGACTTTTATGGATCATATCGTTGCCGGCGACAAGGATGCCGCCGTGGCCATGCTTTATGCCGTTGACTTTGA
Organism: Bacteroidales bacterium; assembly: GCA_030524765.1. GTDB lineage: Bacteria > Bacteroidota > Bacteroidia > Bacteroidales > Muribaculaceae > CAG-873. The sequence goes on from JAUNGA010000045.1 coordinate 9,175, forward strand.
CGATCCCGACAAAGAGCCTTATCTGATCAATGACCGTCAGCTCAGTGAGATGGATCTGATGCTGTCTATGCCCGTCAAGCGCTACGAAATCGCTGATTATGTCTTTGACACTCCCGAGCAGAACGAAGTGCGTTGCCGCGTCTATATCAGCGAGAACGCCGGCACAAGCTGGTATTTCAAGCCTGTGCGCTATCTCGGCAAGTGGTATCTGTGCCTCAAGGATTCGTCGCAGGGCGACCGCTCGCTTGGCGACAAATCAGACGAGATTGTGCTCTGACACTCTCTTGTCCCCTGAGCCGCTCTCAGGCTTAAAGGCATATTTTGTCGGTTTCGACCGGAATTGACTGTATGATTATACATTTTTCCAAATATCCGATTGTATATTTATTGCAAGCAGTGTAATAATCTCATACCAATTCTCTTATACAATTTAAGTAGCACCTCGCGTCGTGATGACGCGGGGTCTTTTTTTTCGGACCGGTATATGGTATGTCAGATTGCATGCCTGACAGAGCGCTGTTGTGAAAAATGCTGCACTTGTGTTGTTATATTCGCATGGTAAAAGACGGCTAAATGGTGTTAAAAATATTTAACTTTGTGCCTAATGCTTATATTATCAAAATCTTAAAAATCAATCTTTATCATGTTTTATCTGAAGCGAGTCGTATTTGCGCTGCTGGCGGCTGTAATGGTCGTGTCGTGTGGCAAATATGACGACAGCGATCTCTGGAATGAGGTCAACGGCATCAAGGACCGTCTCAACAATATCGAGGCGCGTCTTTCTGAGATGAACCGCGATATACAGGCCGCATCGGCGCTGGTTAACGCGATCAAGGATCATGTGTATATCGTGAGCGTAAATGAGGTGACCGGCGGCTACGAGGTGGTGCTGAGCGACGGCAACCGCATCGTGATACACCACGGCACCAACGGTAAGGACGGTCAGGATGGCAAGGACGGTCAGGACGGCAAGGACGGCGTGACACCCGTCATCGGCGTTCAGATGGTCGACGGCATATTCTACTGGACCGTTACCATAAACGGTCATACCGAGTTCCTTACCGACGAGCACGGCAACAAGATCCCCACTACCGGACAGGGCGGCAGCGGCTCGGGCATCACTCCCATCATCAAGGTCGACTATGCCGGCTACTGGATCATAAGCTATGACGGCGGCATAACCTATCACTACATCACCGACGACAACGGCAACCGCGTCAAGGCTACCGGCGAGGGCGGCGGCGGTCTCTTCACCGACGTCTACAAAGACGGCGATTATTACGTGTTTGTAATGGCCAACGGCACCGTCATCCGCATCAAGTCATGTGATTGCGACAACAAGGCCATCGAGGACGTCGTTCCCCCCGAAATCCTTGAGGAAATGGAGCCCTACATCAACATCTATCGTGGCACCAATCCTCCGGTTGTCGAGGGCACATATCTGATCGACCCGTTTGTGGCTGTCTACTGCCAGGACTACGGTAACGGCGGCTATGCTCCCGGCGACGTCGTACTGAGCACTTATATCGGTTTCTTCAATCAGGATAACAGCAAGCTGACCCTCGACTTCAAGTCTGAATCGGTCAAAGGCACATCATATTCCAAGGGTAACGGTCTGTTCATCTCGGGCGACGACAATAAGTTCACGGTTTACTTCAACACCGTGGGCATTTCAAGCGACATCTCGACCAAGACCGCGCTCGTGATCAGCGGTGTCAAGACTTCGGCCGGAATCCAGAACCTCGAGTATGCGTTTGTGATGGTGGAGAAGGGTCCCGATCCCGATCACAAGCTGATGGAGGAGGGCGTGTTCCGCGTCTTCAAAGATCAGGACGGCGTGGCCCGCACGGCTTCTCACTCGTTCAATTTCGCTCCGTCAGGCAAGCCTCAGCCTGCTGCCGAGGGCGACGGATGGTATGAGTTTATCCGTAATCTCTGAGATTACCTGAAATAGCAATCAAGGCAGCTCTCACGCTTCTGTGGGGGCTGCCTTTATTTTATCGTGGTCGCCGGTATTCGGCGGAATGATGTGTCGGATTCGGTTTTTAGACAGGTACCGTTAAGGCATAAAAAAAATTACTCGTCATCTCGACGAGCAATCTCTTTAACCTTAAATCTAATACCATGAAAAACACAGTGCAAAAGTAATACTTTTATGTTATACAACATACTTTTTGGGCAAAAAGTTTCTAAATTTTGCAAACTTTAACGTTTTTTGCTCGCTTTATTGGCCTTCCGGGGTGCTTTTTGCAGTGCGGTTATAGAGATCTTCGATTACCAGACCGGCGAGTGTAAAGCCAAAGATGGCGGTGGTATGGGCAAATGTGCCGTTTACCGATGCCTTGGCATGCGACCAGCCGTCGGTGCCTGCTGTCGCGTCGGGCGATTTGCGGTTGGGAATCACCTCGGGCGAGTAGACGCATGTGAATTTGCGTCGCGGCATGGTGCCGTCGCGCCGCATGCGCTGACGCAGGGCCCGTGCCAGCGGACAGCCCTCGACCTTGCGGAATTCGGCCGTGGCGATGCGCGAGGCGTGCAGTTTTCGCGCTGCGCCCATCGATGAATAGAATTGTGCCCGCGAGCTGCAGGCGCGCTGTATGAGCTCTGTTTTGCAACGTAGCGTGTCTATGGCGTCTATTATATAATCATAGGCGTCGAGATCGTAGGTGTCGGCGTTCTCGGGAGTGTAGACATCGCACACGGGGCATATGTCGAGCCCGGGATTGATCTGCAGCATGCGTTCGGCCAGCACGTCGACCTTGCGTCGGCCGACGGTGGTGGTCAGTGCCGGCAACTGGCGGTTGATATTCGAGACGGCCACCGTGTCGCTGTCGACTATGGTGATGTGGCCTATGCCCGAGCGTACAAGAGCCTCGACGGCCCATGAGCCGACACCGCCGACCCCTACAACGAGGACGCGTGTGTCGGCCATAAGGCTCATCATGGTGTCGCCCGCCACGAGGGCGGTGCGGCCGAATATGTCGGGGATCGGCAGCGGCATCACATGTCTTCTTCAATCGAGAAGGGATCGTCGGGCAGATCGGTGTCGAAATCGAGCGTGTCTGATGGCATGGCAGGCTTGTTCTCGTCGTCGGCTGCGGGGGCGGCGGTCTTCTTGGGTCTGGGGACGCCGGCCTTCTGCGATGCCTTGAGGGCTTCTGTGATTTTTGCCGCGAGCTCGTCGGCGAGTTCGGGATTGTCGGCTATGACACGCTTGGCTGCATCGCGGCCCTGGGCAAGTTTCGAGCCGTTGTAGCTGAACCACGCGCCGCTCTTGTTGATGATGCCGTACTCTACGCCGAGGTCGACGATCTCGCCCGACTGTGAGATGCCTTCGCCGAACATGATGTCAAATTCGGCGCGTTTGAATGGGGGTGCAACCTTGTTTTTGACGACCTTGACGAGCGCGCGCTTGCCGAGCACGTCGTCGCCGTTCTTGATCGTACTGCGCGAGCGGATGTCGAGACGCACCGACGCATAGAATTTAAGCGCGTTGCCGCCTGTGGTGGTCTCTGACGGGCCGAACATCACGCCGATCTTCTCGCGCAGCTGATTGATGAATATGCAGCATGTATTGGTGCGGGCGATGGCGCCGGTGAGTTTGCGCATGGCCTGCGACATCAGGCGCGCCTGCAGACCTACGTTGCGGTCGCCCATGTCGCCCTCGATCTCGCTCTTGGGGGTAAGGGCGGCTACAGAGTCGATGACGAGAATGTCGATTGCCGACGAGCGTATGAGCTGCTCGGCGATCTCAAGGGCCTGCTCGCCGTTGTCGGGCTGGGCCATGAGCAGATTGTCGATGTCTACGCCGAGATTCTGCGCGTAGAATCGGTCAAAGGCATGCTCGGCGTCGATGATTGCGGCGATGCCGCCCATCTTCTGGGCCTCGGCGATGGCATGGATGGCCAGGGTGGTCTTGCCCGACGACTCGGGGCCGAAGATCTCGATGATGCGTCCGCGGGGATAGCCGCCTACGCCCAGGGCGAAATCGAGACCCACCGAGCCGGTGGGGATGACCTCGACGTTTTCGATCGACTCGTCGCCGAGTTTCATTATGGCGCCGCGGCCGAAATCTTTCTCGATTTTGCCGAGTGCCTGCTCAAGTGCCTCGCGACGGGCGGCCTGCGGGTCGGCAGCCGCCTTGGCGGTCTTCTTGGTTTCATTTTTTGCCATTATAGTGAGTTTTTTGAGATTATATTATATTTCAGTCGTTTAACGATGCAAAGTTAATCACACTATTGTGCAACATTATGGCACAGGTCGGTTAAAATCAGTTAAACGGAAAAATTATTCTGATAGCGTTGAACCATTTCCTGCGGCCTGCGTTTTATTAGTACATAGCAAAATTACTTTTTCCATTGCAAGAAATGTGATAATGATTGGTTTATTATCTAACGTGGAGATACCGGGAGGCATCTCCACGTTAGGTATATATACGTGTCGTTATTTTTGAGGTGTCACGTGGCCGCGCAGGCGCAGGGTGACGCGCTTTGACGATCGGGCCGTGGCCGAGCGGTAGCGCACCTTTATGTCTTTGTTGATCTGTCCCGACTGACCCTCAGGCAGGAATGTGATCTTGATCTTGGCCGATTTGCCCGGCTTGATCGGTTCGGTAGGGTAGCTGGGACGTGTGCAGCCGCATCCGGTCGACACCGACAGCACCGCTACGGGTTCGTCTGATACGTTGGTGAATGCGAATTCGTGTACGATGGGGGCGTGGTTGTCGCTTATGTTGCCGAAATCATAGCCGGTCTCGGCAAAATGCAGCGCGTCGGCGGGTTTGGCCGACTGGAATGTGAGGGCGCTCACGATGATGGCGAGCAGCAACAGTATGCGTTTCATAGTGTATTATTTTTTAGATGCGAAATATCGGTCGAGCACGTCGCGGGCGGCTGTGAACGAGCTGCGGCGGTTGTTTTGCACATCATCGTCAAAGCGGGCTAGGGTGGCGGCGATGTCCGGATCGTTGTAGAAATGGGCCTTGAGTTGTTCCTCGATGGTCTCATACATCCAGTAGCGCGCCTGGTTGCGGCGTTTGCGCTCGAAATATCCGTTTTTGTTGACAAAATCAAAGTAGCGGTCGATCATGTCCCATACCTCGGGGATGCCGAGCTCATAGTAGCCCGAATAGCACATCACCTCGGGTTTCCAGCCCGACGGTGCGGGCGGGAAGAGCTGCAGAGCGCTGCTGAACTGGGCACGGGCAAGCTGGGCACGGTTGATGTTGTCGCCGTCGGCCTTGTTGATGACGATGCCGTCGGCCATCTCCATAATGCCGCGCTTGATGCCCTGCAGCTCGTCGCCGGTGCCGGCGAGCTGTATGAGCAGAAAGAAATCGACCATCGAGTGTACGGCGGTCTCGCTCTGGCCCACGCCCACTGTCTCGACAAATATATTGTTGAAACCGGCCGCCTCGCAGAGCACGATCGTCTCGCGGGTCTTGCGGGCCACGCCGCCGAGGCTGCCGGCCGAGGGGCTGGGGCGTATGAATGCCCGGGGCTCGAGGGCCAGTTTTTCCATGCGCGTCTTGTCGCCGAGAATCGAACCCTTGGTGCGCTCGCTCGAGGGGTCGATGGCCAGGACGGCTAACTTTGCGGCGGGGTCGCGCAGCACATGCAGCCCGAAAACGTCGATCGACGTGCTCTTGCCGGCTCCGGGCACGCCCGTGATGCCTATGCGCCGCGAATGCCCCGAGTGGGGCAGGCAGCGCTCTATGACTTCCTGGGCGCGGGCATAATGATCGGGCGCGGTCGATTCGATGAGGGTGACGGCGCGCGAGAGCATGGTCATATCGCCACGCAGTATGCCTTCGACGAGTTCTGAGGCCTCGGGCAACGGCTTGCGGCGCGGTCTGTTCTGCAGATAAGGATTGACCACAGGGGGTTGGGCCACTCCGCTGTTGACGGTGAGCCCGGCAAATTTCGAGTCGTTTTCGGGATGTTGCATAGTTGCGCAAATATACGAATTTTGACGGAATATACGTCTTATGCGACTATTAAAATAGCATAATTCGCACCTTGCGGGCCTTGCGGGCCATGGTATGGGGCTCTTAAAGAAAGACCGTCCGTACACAAGTGTACAGACGGTTACTTGAATCATGGTCTAAGAGAGGTATAAGGATATATTTAGGCGTTGTTTTGTCGGTGTCGGGCTGATGTCATGGCCGTTGACCGTTTTTGCCGGCATAGAGTCTCCGGTCGCGGTGGTTCAAGGTCGACGAAGCCATAAGAGCCACAAGTGGGCTTGTTTTTTGATAATCTGAAATTTTTGGATTAATTAAATGATTGATAGTATTTTATAGAGGTGCAAAATTATAATATTCCGATGAATTTTGCAATAGGGCAAAATCGCTGAAAATCACGAAAATAGTCGAGTCTTAGACATAAGTTGTTGAAAATCAATCAAGTGGGGGGGGGTAGAAATCAAAAAAATTGAAATTTCTTGAAATTTCTCGTTTTTCGCCCCTTCCCGGGGCCGTTTTTCGGGTCGGCCACATGGCAGAACAGCTCCGGATCACTCCGAAGCTGTTCTTTAATAAACCAAAAATCTTTATCGAATTTGTTAGAAAATCTCCTTGAAAATTTTGTTACCGCGGACGACAATATAGAGTTGTCCGGGTTCGGGATCTGTAATCCGTATGCCTTGTAGATTATGATAGACGGCAGGAGCGTCGCAAGTATCGTCCGCTACATCTTCGATGCCGGTGATCACCGGCTGGCTGCCGTTGGCGTTTGCACGGGTCTCGAGCACATAGTAGCCTCCTGACCGGGATGCGTTCCGGTTGTTGTCTTTAAGCCACTTGGCATGCGAGGGCACATAGGCTCGCAGCAGGTATTCGGCATTGACCGTCCGCTGTGCCTGATAAGGCTGACATAGTATGTCTGCGTTTGTCCATCTGTTGTCTGTATGATTTAGTCCGTTCTCGGCGCCTGACGTTCCAACAATCCACCTGTTGTATGTGTCAGCAGGTATGCTGCCGTTGGTGGCGTCGGTGCCGTGGGCTATGTTGAGCCGGGCTCCGGGTTTATTATTCCAGACAAATGTGGCATCGTTGTACGACCTCCATTGATTGAAGAGTATACCGTCGGTATTGTCAAGACCTTCGATGGTCCACTCTGTTGATGCCTTGAACAGGAATGGCCAGATATCTTTTTCGATGTCATGGTCATCCCAGCTCACGCCGTACTCTTCGAGATTGACATTGAGATTGAGTTCGGGCAACTTGGCTGACATGGGCCGGATTCCGTAATAGTTTTTGATGTATTTGCCATGTTTGTCGAGAAATTCAGTGAAATATGCGGCGTGTACGGTCACATCGCATGGGATTGTTGTTGCAAATACGAGCCAGTCGGCTTCATCAAAAAATGTTTCACCGATATATTCAAATGAGTATGGCGATCCGTCGGGTGTGCGGATTTCCCATTCCTCGGTCGATCCGTTTGGTCTCTTGAATACCTCGAAGAGTATATTGTCGTTGCCAACGTGCCAGTTGTGTCCGTCGCGGTTTTCATCAGGCTTAACCTCGGGCGCTACATTGAGTGGTTTCGTGCCGCTGATGACAATAGAGCGAAGGATATCTTTGTCGTTGAATGTCTCTATGCGTGGTATGCGGATAGTCAGATATGTCAGATTGTTGATTATGGCCAGTTCGTTGTCGCTGACAAAATGTTTTGTTTCGTTTTTACCGAAATCGATCTCCGAGAGTTCTCCGCGGGGTTCGACGAGGATTTCGCTGCGCGGAATAAGTACGGCGTCTTTATTTGATGTGCGTTTGCGTCCGTCACGTAGGGCGAATACCAGCTGGTATTCATACCACCAGTGATTGCCGCACATATCATTTGTCTGGTATTTGACGGGCATGTTTCTGAGTGGTATGATTTCGGCGTCATTGTCTCCGCGTACGTAATCGTCTGTGAACTTATTGTAGTTTAGAGTGGTGATATCAACGTCTGTGTCGGGCGTGTAGGCATATGACAGCCTGTATATGCCATTGGGATTTACAAGATCATCGCTATTGAAATTGCCGTCGACGCGTCCTTCGACCTCGACACATTCCTTCTTGATCACAATAAGACCGTTGGCAATGGCATTGTCTGACATATCATACGAGCAGTTGATGGCGATCTGGGTATAGCCGGGTCTGATGTGACCCTTGCCCTCACTGTCGGTATAGAACGAGGGCGACTGCAGTTCGTTTGAATAGATAGGCTGCTGGTCATTGTTGATTATGTCGAGCCAGTGGGCATAGCTGTTTACACTTGTCGAGGGGTCGAATGAGCTCCATGGTGCGACACTGAGCCTGATTTGCGATTCGTCGCTGATATCGATTACAGGATTGTTGACACCATGGAGTGCGAATGCGACATCACCGAAGTCCCAGTCAGAATCGTCGGCTTGTGTCTTGTCTTCCCATGTTAGGATGTTGAGGTTTATAGCCTCGCCTGCACTTGATGTGAACCAGAAATTTATAGCGGCTGATGCGATAATACCCTCGCCGTATTTGGTTTGCATTTCCTGCCCTTTGTTGTTGTTGGCCCAGTTGCCTTGATTGCCGAAGGCCCGGTTGATCTTTCGAGAGGCAAATTTGATTGAGAATGGCTTAGAGGTATTATTGTCTTTGTCGCCGAAGCCGTCCCAGTCATTGTCGTTATAGGTCAGCAAGAAGAAATATATACGTGTTCCTTTCGGAAAATCTTCTGTTGGAGTCTCGTTGTAATTCTCTCCATAATATTTGAGAGTAAATTTTGTGCCTTTGACAGATTTGTTGTCAGAGTTTGAATCATTTTCATAATAACCCTTGAAATATTTTCCGAGCTCGTCATTGACGGGTATCGGCTGCCAGTCGCCGTTGCCGTTTGCAGATTTATATTTGATCAGATCTTTGGCACGCATCTGATTGGTTATGCAAAATGTCGGAATCTTGCCATCGGCAAGATCTTTTGCAATCTGGCCGGGATTGTCCTCGACTTTATTGTCCGGAGCCACGTAAAAATAGCACAGACGGTTACCCCAGTTGCCCGCACCGAAGAAGAAATCGATACATACCTTGCCTCCACGTGCTATATGCACCAGGTCGGTACCCGTAGTCACAGGGCTGGTCATGATCGTGTCAAGATTGTTGTTGTTGTCGAGCATGAGGCCTCCCTTGCCGAAGAGTTTCATCATGTTTTCAAGTGTGTATTCGATGCCTTCGCTTTGGTCGGCGTCGATATTAAAGCAACGGGGGAAGTCCTGCGTGTTGCCATCCGCGTCTGTCCACTGACCGCGGATGATCTCGCTTTCTTTGAATTTGTCTCCCCAATCCTGAGCCGATAGGGGAGCGATAGCACATGCTATTGCTATCGATAAAATAGCTGATTTAAATTTGTACATAAAATAGAATAAAGTATGATTTTTAGATGATTTTCTGACAAAAATAATGTGAATAAGACTTGGCT
>JAUNGA010000046.1 GCA_030524765.1 Bacteroidales bacterium
TTATCCTTGACTTAAAACCGCACTCCGCCGGTCTGAAAAACGGGAGTACTATAACCAGCGTGGTCTGCAGAGCGGTCTGCAATGGCAAAATTAATGATTATTTTTCGCTCGGCCAAATAATTTCCAAAAAGACAATCATATTTCCGGAATTTATCACGGTTACCGGCAAACCGGCGGTGAATCAGAGCATTGGGCAGGTGCCAATCGATTCATTGTTTCTCGAAAATGAATCTTCATGCTTTTATATCGAGGAAATTTAGTGAAAAAATGAGACTAAACGCTACGTAGCAACATATTTATTAATAAATTTGCACATATTATGGCAGAGGCTTATCGCGACAGGCGGCAAGGGCCGCTCAATATCAATATCGAAGCTGTACTCGACCAGCGTCTGGGCGAGAAGGCCCGCCGTATTCCCCGCCGGCTGATACGGTGGACCGAGCGGCTTATCTGCCAGGACCGGCTGAACGAGATGCTCGAGGTGGCCTACCCTCGCCGTGGTGCAGGATTCTGCGACGCCGTGCTCGAGCATCTGGGCATCACGGTGAATGTCGAGGGCGAGGCAAACCTGCCCGAGTCACGGCGCGTGATCATAGCGTCAAACCATCCGTTGGGCGGCCTCGACGGAATGGCACTCATATCGATATTCACCCGTATCTATGGCGAGGGCGTGAAATTTGTGGTGAACGATCTGCTCAACGCAGTAGAGCCGCTGAGCGAGGTGTTCCTGCCTGTCAACAAGCATGGCTCGCAGTCGCGCGCCGCGATAAGGGCGATAGATGATGCGATGGCCGGCGACGGCCCGGTGCTGGTGTTTCCGGCGGGTCTGTGCTCGCGGCGGCGCAATGGCCGCGTGGCCGATCCGGAGTGGAACAAGATGTTTGTGAACATGGCACGCCGCTATCACCGCGACATAGTGCCGGTGCACTTCGTCGGGGAGAACTCGGCCCGTTTTTACCGGACGGCACAATGGCGCAAGCGTCTGGGCATACGGTTCAATATCGAGATGGCGCTGCTGCCGTCAGAGGTATTCAGGGCCGAGGGCAAGACATTTACGGTCGTATGCGGCCGACCGATATCATGGCGGAGCCTCGGGGCCGATGCCAGAGCCGCAGCTGACGACATACGCCGCCAGGTCTATAATCTGAAACCAACCCACTGACTGATAAATGAATCAAAAAATCATACAACCTGTAGATCAGGAGCTGATCGAGGCCGAACTGACGCCGGAACGCTTTCTGCGCGACACCAACAAGGGAGGCAACCAGATCTATGTCGTAGACACATACAACTCGCCGAACGTGATGCGCGAGATCGGCCGCCTGCGCGAGATCGCATTCCGCACGGCCGGCGGCGGCACGGGCAAAGACTGTGACATCGACGAGTATGACACGATGGAGCCGCCATGCAAGCAGCTGCTGGTGTGGGACCCCGACAGCAAGCTGATATTAGGCGGCTACCGTTTTATCTGCGGGCGCGACATCAAAATAGAGGCCGACGGCAAGCCGCGCATAGCGACGAGCCACATGTTTAACTTCTCGCCGACATTCATGAGCGACTATCTGCCCTACACCATCGAGCTGGGCCGGTCGTTTGTGCGCACCGAGTATCAGTCGTCGCGTGCGGGCGCGAAGGCACTCTTCGCTCTCGACAATCTGTGGGACGGCCTGGGATGTCTGACCGTGGTCAATCCCGAGATCAAGTATCTGTTCGGCAAGGTGACCATGTACCCCAACTACACAGAGAGATGCCGCGACATGATACTCTACTTTCTCAACAAGCATTTTCCGGACCGCGACCGTCTGGTCACGCCCATCAACCCGTTGCCGCAGACGTTTGACCCGGCTGAGATGGCGACCATATTCACCGGAAAGACTTTCAAGGAGGACTATCACATACTCAACACGCAGGTGCGCGCGCACGGAGTGAACATACCGCCACTGGTCAACGCCTATATGAGCCTGTCGCCTACGATGCGCATGTTCGGCACGGCGATCAACGACGAATTCGGCAACGTGGAGGAGAGCGGCATACTGCTGACCGTCGACGAGATTCTTGACGAGAAGAAACGCCGCCACATCGACTCGTATCATCCCAATCATCAATAACGGCCCCGGGGAGACAGACCGGGACGATGCCAAAACAGATTCAAGAACGAATATAACGCAGGGCTCGACATAGCAGCCGAGACAGAGATAAAACAGTGTTATAAAGGACTTATACAGATATGATGCAGTACTATTACATCAATGCACAGGGCCAGCAGTGCGGCCCTGTGTCGCCGAGCGATTTTGCGGCGCTTGGGGTTGACCGCAATACGATGGTGTGGTGCAACGGCATGGCCACCTGGGCGCCAGCCGGCACTGTGGCCGAGCTGGCCGAATTTGTCAACCAGATACCACCACGGATGGACGGGGCCTGCTACAACAACGTGCAGCAGACTCTCGTAAAGCCCGACAGCTATCTGGTGTGGGCCATACTGACGACGGTGCTGTGCTGCCTGCCTTTTGGCATTGTGGCGATAGTGTATGCGTCGAAAGTAGACGGGCTATGGAGCGGCGGCCGGTATCAGGAGGCCGAGGATGCCTCGCGCAAAGCGAAGACGTGGAGCATAACGGCAGCTGTGTCGTCGGTGGTGTTCGTGCTGATATATCTGGCAATCGTATTTCTTGGAATCGTAGCCGCGGGGATCTGATCATCTTGACCCGCAAATCGGCCATATATGCAGGTATCGCAGTCATAACCGCGGCTCTTGTGGCGGTCTATGCCTGTTTTGACCCGTCGGAATCGGAGTACTTCCCACAATGCTCGATGAAGAAGCTGACAGGATGGGAGTGCCCCGGCTGCGGCATACAGCGTGCGGCGCACGCGATGCTGCACGGGCGGCCGGGCGAGGCGTTCGCGTACAATCCGTTTGCCTTTCTGGCGCTGCCATATGTGGCGGCGATAGCAATCACCGACAACCGCCGCATGAGACGCCTGCACTCGGCGCTCACGTCGCCGACGGCCTGCTATGTCTATGTGGCGGCCTATCTGGGCTGGTGGGTACTCAGAAATGTCATCTGACCAGCGGTTTGAGGTCGGAGAGCCCGGCTGAATCCATCTCGTCGAGAGGAATGAATCTCAATGCGGCGCTGTTGATGCAATAGCGCATGCCACCGGACTCGACAGGGCCGTCGTTGAAGACGTGCCCGAGGTGTGCGTCGCCGCCGGTGCTGCGCACCTCGATGCGGTCGAGGCCATGAGATGTGTCGTGCAGAAATCTGACCGCACCGTCGTCGACAGGCCGCGAGAATGCCGGCCATCCGCAGGGGGAATCGAATTTGTCGGAGGATACGAAGAGCGGCTGGCCGGTGGTGACATCGACATATACGCCGGGGCGATTCTCCTGCCAGTAGCGGCCGGTAAAGGGACGCTCGGTGGCATTGTGCTGCGTGACGGCATACTGCATGGGGGTGAGCGTACGCCGCAATGTCGCATCGTCGGGGCGGACATATGCAGAGATGCGGTTGGCCCGACGCGCGACCTCGAAGAGCCGACGCGGGATGTGGCAGTATCCGTCGGGGTTCTTGTCGAGATAATGCTGATGATATTCTTCGGCGGGATAGAAGTTTCTGACCGGCTCGACCTCGACGGCCAAGGGAGCGGTGTGCGCGGCCGCCTCGACGCGCATGGCCACCTCGATGGCAGGCAGCTGGGCCGGGTCGGTGTAGTAGATGCCGGTGCGATACTGGGTGCCGACATCGTTGCCCTGGCGGTCGACGGCGACGGGATCGATGGCCATGAAGTAGAGCTCGAGCAGGGTGTCGAGTGTGACAACCGCGGGATCATAGACGACCTTGACGGCCTCGGCCGCCCGGGTGCTTCCGGAGCATACTTGACGGTAGGTGGGCGAGACGACGTCGCTCTGGGCATAGCCGGCCTGTGTCGACACGACACCGCTGACCTGACTGAAGAAATGCTCGGTGCCCCAGAAGCATCCGCCGGCAAAGTATATAGTCGCTGTTACTGTTTCCATATCACTATTAACAATCGTGACGGAATTTTTATCATCGGATGGTGAGCAAGATGGCTGAACGCGGCTCAGGCCTGCCCCTGCGACGGCGGGGTGTGGCCCGGACGCGGGGCGGCGATGTTGAGCCGACGTGTATAGGCCCGGCCATCCGATATGATGATTACCAGACCGTCGCGGAGGTCGATCGCGGCGTCGGGGGCAAGCGCACACGGCAAGGAGAGGATGCCGCGCACGCGGCCGTTATGGTCGCAGATCTGTATTCCGGCCGGTGTGAGCACCCACAGGTTGCCGTCGGCGTCGAACGTCATGTCGTGAACGGTCAGCAGCGAATTGCCGTAGGTATGCAGCCAATAGAACGGCTGGCCGCAGGCCGGACGGCCATGGCGGTCGACGATATACTGGGTGAGACAGTTGGAGCCGGCTGTGCGGGTGACGATGATGGTGCTGTCGGGATAAACAGCCCGGGCACGGGGAGCGGGAACCGGCACGGGGAGAGCCGCCGGCTGCCACCGGCCGGCCCCGTCGAGCAGAGGGGCGAGGTAATTGTTGGCGGAAGTACCGGCGGAGAGCGATGATGGACGGTCGCGCCACATCCATGTCATGACATCGGGGAATATCTCGGATGTGCGTCTGATGCTGTGGCCGCCGGGAGCCCAGTCGAAGCCGCAGTCGTAGCCAGCGAAAACGAGAGCCGAGGCGAGCATGCGGTTGGCTTCGTACCAGCTGCCGAAGAGCGGGTTCCAGCTGTCGGTGTAGCCGTCCTGCAGATATATGCGCAGGGGACGTGGCTCGTGTTTGCGGACAATGGCCTGAAGGTCGTTGCCGCCACGCATGGGCACGAATGTGCCACAGCCACTGTATATTTTGCCGAACAGGTCGGGACGGTGCCATGCCGCAGTGAATGCCGCGATGCCGCCACTGCTGAGACCGAATATCATGCGGTCGGCAGTGTCGTCGGACAGCCGCAGAGGGCGACCGTCGGGAATGGTGATGCGCGAGACAGCGGGCAGCAACTCGGAGGCAAGGAAAGTGGCAAAGCGGTCGTCGGTGGCGTCGAATTCGTTGCTGCGGTTGTAGCGGAGCACGCGGCCATCGTCGGCACGCACTATGCCCGGCTGCAGGTAGACACCGATTGTCACCGGGATAGCGCCCGTCGCCGAGAGCGAGTCGATGACCTCTGGAGCGTTGCAGAGTATGCCGTCGAGCCCGAGATACAGGGCCGCGGGATGTGAGCCGTCGTAGGCGTCGGGTACGGTGACCGAGAATGTGTGGACAGTGCCGGGATAGATTGCGGAACCGACGAGCGAGTCGGTGAGTGTGATATAGCGTGCGTGGGCCGCGACAACACATGCGAGGACAGATATCAGAAGAAGGATGGGACGTCTCATGGCCACAAAGGTAATGAAAAACGCCCGTCCTCCATGCATGATTATCTGACAAATACTTTACGGCCATCGACAATATACACTCCCGGGGCCGGATGTGCGCTGACCCGACGGCCTGAGAGATCGTACCAGACCGAAGTGCCGTCGACCACCGGCGCGACGGGATCAGTGATGCCTGTGACCACCATGGCTTTCTCGACAAAACGGAAGAGCCACTCGTTGGCGTCTTCGGAGTAGTCTTCGTTCCAGAGATTGATAGCATATCCCTGACCGGCACTGGCACAGTTCATGACATTGTAATAGCTGTCGATTGTCTTATCCGAGGCTA
Source organism: Bacteroidales bacterium (assembly GCA_030524765.1). Taxonomy (GTDB): domain Bacteria; phylum Bacteroidota; class Bacteroidia; order Bacteroidales; family Muribaculaceae; genus CAG-873. The sequence goes on from JAUNGA010000046.1 coordinate 5,729, forward strand.
TGGCACAATATGACTCGCCGGTATCCTCGACACCGCTCATAGACCCGGTGGTGACAAATAAAAATCCGTAGGGGTCAATCGAGCCGTCGCTATCGGTCACGTAATGCCAGCGGGCCTGGCTGCCCGAGCCTGTGGGGGTGGGATCGACAAAGCCCGACTGTGCGGCCTTGCAGACGAGAGCATATCGTGCGGGGGTATCGGGTGAGGGAATAAAACGCCATAACTGACAGTCGAGCCCGGCATCGCCTTCGTGAAGTGGAACGGCAGACCAAAGCAGCCCGGCATGGTCGGTGCCCGGGGCACAATACTGAATGCAACGGCCCTTACGCGCATCTGTGCCATTGTATCTGGTCACAAGCTGATACCACTTGCCCGGATCGGGGGGGCTGAAGTCTTGAGCGGCAAGGGATGACACACAAATGCAGATTGTCGCCAATATGATTGTAAGCTGTCTGTACTTCATAGGAGGATCTTTTATTGATTTGTAAGCAGTTCGATAGTACTATGATAACACGACGGAGACAGCAAATGTTCTTGTAAATAAATCGCCCCGCACGGGCGATGCCATGCGGGGCGATATATCAATGTGGGCAGGATCAGTCGTTGAGGATCTCGACGTGGTCGACGTCCTGGATAGAGTCGGCGAGATCGAAGTCGTCGCGGCTGCCCACGACGAGGCTCTCGTACTCACGGAGACCTGTACCTGCGGGGATAAGATGACCGCAGATGACGTTCTCTTTCATACCCTCGAGGGTGTCGGTCTTGCCTTGGATGGCAGCCTCGTTGAGGACCTTGGTGGTCTCCTGGAACGAAGCAGCCGACATGAAGCTCGATGTCTGGAGGGCGGCACGTGTGATACCCTGGAGGATCTGCTCGGATGTGGCTGGAACTGCATCGCGGACGGTGACAGTGCGCAGGTCGCGGCGCTTGAGGGCAGAGTTCTCGTCGCGCAGACGACGGGCGGTGATGATCTGTCCGGGCTTGAGCTCCTCGCTGTCGCCGGCGTCGGTGACCACTTTCTTGCCCCAGATACGGTCGTTCTCATCCATGAACTCGCGTTTGTCGACCACCTGCTGCTCGAGGAAGCCGGTGTCGCCGGGATCGAGGATGGTGACCTTGCGCATCATCTGACGGACGATCACCTCGAAGTGCTTGTCGTTGATCTTCACACCCTGCATGCGGTAGACGTCCTGCACCTCGTTGACGATATACTCCTGAACGGCTGTGGGGCCCATGATGTTGAGGATATCGGCGGGTGTGACGGCGCCGTCAGAGAGGGGAGTGCCGGCGCGTACGACGTCGTTCTCCTGCACAAGGATCTGTTTTGACAGGGGCACGAGGTATTTCTTGACCTCGCCGAGCTTAGATGTAACCGAAATCTCGCGGTTGCCACGTTTAACCTTGCCGAAGTGCACCTCGCCGTCGATCTCGCTGACGATGGCGGGATTTGACGGGTTGCGTGCCTCGAAGAGCTCGGTGACACGGGGCAGACCGCCGGTGATATCGCCGGCACCGCCTGTGGCACGGGGGATCTTGACAAGCGTATCGCCTACCTTGACCTCGTCGCGGTCGTTGAAGATGAGGTGAGCGCCGACAGGAAGGGCGTAGGTGATGAGCACCTGGCCGTTGGCATCGACGATGTTGACCTCGGGAACTTTGGCACGGTCGCGCGACTCGATGATGACCTTGTCTTCGAGGCCTGACTGCTCGTCGATATCGACACGGTAGTTGATGCCCTCGAGGAGGTTGGTGTACTGGATGCGACCGCCTTTTTCGGTGACAATGACTGCATTGAAGGGGTCCCACTCGCAAATCACGTCGCCGTTCTTGATAGTGTCGCCGTTGTTGAAGTAGAGTTTAGAGCCGTAGGGGATGTTGGCGTTTGTGAGCATCAGCCCTGTAGTGTTGTCGATGATGCGCATCTCGGCGAGACGGCCGATGACAACATGCACGGGGCGTCCGTCGGGGCCTTTCTCAGCGGTCTCGACTGTGCGGAGCTCGTCGATCTCGAGAGTGCCGTCGTAGCGCGACTTGACAGATGAGATGGCGGCGACGTTAGAAGCCACACCACCGACGTGGAATGTACGCAGGGTAAGCTGAGTACCGGGCTCGCCGATTGACTGGGCGGCGATCACGCCGACAGCCTCGCCTTTCTGAACGAGACGGCTCTTAGAGAGGTCGCGACCGTAGCACTTGGCGCATACGCCTTTCTTGCTCTCGCAGGTGAGCACCGAGCGGATCTCGACGCTCTCGATGGGAGAAGCATCGATGAGATCGGCTGCAACGTCGTCGATCTCGTCGCCGGCCTTGACGATAATGTCGCCCGAGCGGGGATCGATGATGTCGTGGACCGAAACGCGGCCGAGGATGCGCTCGCCGAGCGAGGCGACAACCTCGTCGTTGTTCTTGATCTCACGGCAGACGAGTCCGCGGAGCGTGCCGCAGTCGTCCTGGGTGATGATGACGTCGTGGGCGACGTCGACCAGACGGCGGGTAAGATAACCGGCGTCGGCTGTCTTAAGTGCGGTATCGGCAAGACCTTTACGCGCACCGTGTGTAGAGATGAAGTACTCGAGCACTGACAGACCTTCTTTGAAGTTTGCCAAGATCGGGTTCTCGATGATCTGACCGCCCTCGGCACCGGCCTTCTGGGGCTTGGCCATAAGGCCACGCATACCGGCGAGCTGACGAATCTGGTCTTTAGAACCACGGGCGCCCGAGTCGAGCATCATGTAGACAGCGTTGAAGCCCTGATTGGCCTCGGCCATCTGTTTCATGAGGATCTCGGTGAGCTTGCTGTTGACGTGTGTCCAGATATCAATGATCTGGTTGTAGCGTTCGGTGTTGGTGATGAAGCCCATCGCGTAGTTGTCGGCGACTTCCTGCACCTGGCGATAACCCTCGGCAACGATCTCTTCTTTCTCGGCGGGGATGATCACATCACCGAGGTTGAAGGACAGACCGCCCTCGAATGCCATACGGTAGCCGAGGTTTTTGATGTCGTCGAGGAACTGGGCCGAACGGGGGATACCACATTTCTTGATCACACGCGAGATGATGTCGCGGAGCGATTTCTTGGAAAGGATGGTATTGACGTAGCCGATCTCTTTGGGGACGAACTGGTTGACAAGCACACGGCCGACAGAGGTGTTCTGCACGAGATGACGCACAGGGTTGCCGTCGGCGTCGATGTCGTCGACCATCACGGTGACGGGAGCGTGGAGTGTCACCTTGCCTTCGTTGTAAGCGATCTGAGCTTCTTCGGGGCCATAGAATATGGTGCCCTCGCCCTTGTCGCCCTTGCGGAGCTTTGTAATATAGTAGAGACCGAGCACCATGTCCTGAGAAGGCACGGTGATAGGTGCGCCGTTAGCGGGGTTGAGGATGTTGTGCGAGCCGAGCATGAGGAGCTGTGCCTCGAGGATAGCCTCGTTGCCCAGAGGAAGGTGGACGGCCATCTGGTCACCGTCGAAGTCGGCGTTGAATGCCGTACATGCGAGGGGGTGGAGCTGGATTGCCTTGCCCTCGATCATCTTGGGCTGGAATGCCTGGATACCGAGGCGGTGCAGTGTCGGAGCACGGTTGAGCAGGACGGGATGGCCCTTCATGACGTTCTCAAGGATATCCCATACGACGGGTTCCTTGCGATCGACGATCTTTTTGGCGCTCTTGACTGTCTTCACGATGCCACGCTCGATGAGCTTGCGTATGATAAAGGGTTTGTAGAGCTCGGCGGCCATGTATTTGGGGATACCGCACTCGTGCATCTTGAGCTCGGGACCGACGACGATGACCGAACGTGCCGAGTAATCGACGCGCTTGCCGAGGAGGTTCTGACGGAAACGGCCCTGCTTGCCTTTCAGCGAGTCGCTCAGTGATTTGAGGGGACGGTTGGCGTCGCTCTTGACAGCCGACGATTTGCGCGAGTTGTCGAGAAGCGAGTCGACGGCTTCCTGAAGCATGCGTTTCTCGTTGCGCAGGATGACATCGGGCGCCTTGATCTCGATGAGGCGTTTGAGTCGGTTGTTGCGTATGATCACACGACGATAGAGGTCGTTGAGGTCAGAGGTGGCAAAACGACCGCCGTCGAGTGGCACGAGGGGACGTAGCTCGGGGGGAATGACGGGCACTGCCTCGAGGATCATCCACTCGGGTTTGTTGCGATGGCGCGAGGCGCGGAATGACTCGACGACCTGGAGGCGCTTGAGGGCCTCGGTCTTGCGCTGCTGCGAGCTGTCCTGGTCGGCCTGATGACGCAGCGAGTAAGAGAGCTCGTCGAGGTTGATGTCTTTGAGCAGGTCGTAGATCGCCTCGGCACCCATCTTGGCGATGAACTTGTCGGGGTTGTCGTTCTCGAGGAGCTGGTTGTCTTTCGGGAGCTTGTCGAGGATGTCGAAATATTCTTCCTCGGTGAGGAAGTCGAGTTTCTCGACGCCCTCGGCCACACCGGGATTTATGACGATATAGCGCTCGTAATAGATGACCGAGTCGAGTTTCTTAGAGGGCAGACCGAGCAGGTAGCCGATCTTGTTGGGGAGAGAGCGGAAATACCAGATATGTGCGACCGGCACCACGAGCTTGATGTGGCCCATGCGCTCGCGACGCACTTTCTTCTCTGTGACTTCAACGCCGCAACGGTCGCAGACGATGCCTTTGTAGCGGATGCGCTTGTATTTGCCGCAGTGGCACTCGTAGTCTTTGACCGGACCGAAGATACGCTCGCAGAAGAGTCCGTCGCGCTCGGGCTTGTAAGTGCGGTAGTTGATAGTCTCGGGCTTGAGGACCTCGCCGCTCGACTTCTCGAGAATCTCCTGAGGCGAAGCGAGTCCGATAGAGATCTTCGAGAAGACGTTCTTAGTCTTGTTGTCTTTTCTAAAAGCCATTTATATAGAGTTCCGGATAGATTCGTAAATTAGTTTTCGAGGTTGATGCTGAGGCCGAGGCCGCGGAGCTCGTGGAGCAACACGTTGAGTGACTCGGGAATGCCGGGAGTAGGCATCGGATCGCCCTTGACAATAGCCTCGTAGGCTTTCGAACGTCCGTTGACGTCGTCACTCTTGATGGTGAGGATCTCCTGCAGGATGTGAGAAGCGCCGAATGCCTCGAGCGCCCAGACCTCCATCTCACCGAAACGCTGACCACCGAACTGGGCTTTACCGCCGAGCGGCTGCTGGGTGATGAGCGAGTACGGACCGATGGAACGAGCGTGCATCTTGTCCTCGACCATGTGACCGAGTTTGAGCATGTAGATTACGCCTACGGTAGCGGGCTGGTCGAAACGTTCGCCGGTACCGCCATCGTAGAGGTAGGTCTTGCCGTAGCGGGGCAGGCCGGCCTTGTCGGTCCACTCGTTGAGGTCGTCGAGAGTAGCGCCATCGAAGATGGGGGTAGCGAATTTCTCGCCCAGCTCACGGCCGGCCCAACCGAGGACGGTCTCGAAGATCTGTCCAAGGTTCATACGCGAAGGCACACCCAGGGGGTTGAGGACGATGTCGACAGGAGTACCGTCGGCGAGGAAGGGCATGTCTTCCTGACGTACGATACGCGATACGATACCCTTGTTACCGTGACGGCCTGCCATCTTGTCGCCGACACCGATCTTGCGTTTTTTGGCGATGTAGACTTTGGCGATCTGCATGATGCCCGAGGGGAGTTCGTCGCCGATCGAGATGTCGAACTTCTTGCGGCGGAGCTCGGCGTCGATTTCCTTGGATTTGCGCAGATAGTTGACAATAGTACGACGGATGAGGTCGTTGGTGTGCGCATCGGCGGTCCACTTGCTGAGGTTGACGGTATCGTAGTTGATATCGCGCAGCACGTCGGCCGAGAATTTGGTGCCCTTGGGAATGATCTCGCTGCCGAGGAAGTCCTTGACACCCTGAGAGGGTTTATCCTCGGTGAGGGTCATGAGCTTGCCGACGAGAACCTCGCGCAGAGCGTTGAGCTTGTCTTCGTATTCTTCGTCGAGCTTTGGCAGCTGTACGTTGGCTGTCTTTGATTTCTTTTTCTTGGCGGCACGCGAGAAGAGGTTGGTGCCTATCACGACGCCCTTGAGTGAGGGAGATGCCTTGAGCGAGGCGTCTTTGACATCACCGGCCTTGTCGCCGAAGATGGCGCGGAGCAGTTTCTCCTCGGGAGTGGGATCAGACTCACCCTTGGGGGTGATCTTACCGATCATGATGTCGCCGGGCACAACGTGTGCGCCGATGCGTATGATACCACGCTCGTCGAGGTCTTTTGTAGCCTCCTCGCTGACGTTAGGGATGTCTGATGTGAGTTCCTCCAGACCGCGTTTGGTCTCGCGGACCTCGAGCGAATACTCGTCGACGTGTACAGAGGTGAGGATGTCGTCGCGCACGACGCGCTCGTTGAGCACGATGGCGTCCTCATAGTTGTAACCTTTCCAGGGCATGAACGCGACCTTGAGGTTTCGACCAAGGGCGAGCTCGCCTCGCTCGGTGGCGTAGCCCTCGGTGAGGATGTCGCCGCGATGCACACGCTGGCCGGCCTCGCAGATCGGGCGCAGGTCGATGGTCATACTCTGGTTGGTCTTGCGCCATTTAGGTATGATATATTCTTTGACGGCGTCGTCGAAAGCGACGAACTCTTCGTCGGGGGTGCGGTCGTAACGGATGCGGATGCATGTCGAATCGACAAATTCGATGACACCGTCGCCTTCGGCCATGACCTGTGTACGCGAGTCGCGTGCGAGCTGAGCCTCGATGCCTGTACCGACGATCGGGGCCTCAGAGCGCATCAGAGGTACGGCCTGGCGCATCATGTTAGAACCCATGAGCGCACGGTTGGCGTCGTCGTGCTCGAGGAACGGGATGAGCGATGCGGCGATCGATGCGATCTGCTGCGGAGATACGTCCATAAGCTCGACCTCGGCCGGCGGAACGACGGGGAAATCAGCGTCGAGGCGGGCCTTTACACGGTCGCGCACGAATGTGCCGTCGTCGTTAAGGGGAGCGTTGCCCTGTGCAATGACCTTACCTTCTTCGATTTCAGCGGTCATGTAGACGACCTCGTCGTTGTTGAGGTTTACGCGCGAATTCTCGACCTTGCGATAGGGAGTCTCGATGAAGCCGAGGTCGTTGATCTTGGCATAGACGCAGAGCGAGCTGATAAGACCGATGTTGGGACCCTCAGGGGTCTCGATCGGGCAGAGTCGGCCGTAATGTGTATAGTGAACGTCACGCACCTCGAAACCGGCACGCTCACGCGACAGACCGCCGGGGCCGAGGGCCGACATACGGCGTTTGTGCGTGATCTCGGCAAGGGGATTGGTCTGGTCCATGAACTGAGACAGAGCGCTCGTGCCGAAGAAAGTGTTGATGACGCTTGAGATAGTCTTGGCGTTGATAAGGTCGATTGGAGTGAAGACCTCGCTGTCGCGCACGTTCATGCGTTCGCGGATGGTACGCGACATGCGTGCCAGACCGACGCCGAACTGGTTGTAAAGCTGCTCGCCGACGGTGCGCACGCGGCGGTTGCTGAGGTGGTCGATGTCATCGACATCGGTCTTCGAGTTGATGAGCTCGATGAGGTATTTGATGATGGCGATGATGTCTTCTTTGGTGAGAACCTTGACGTCCATCGAGGTCAACAGGTCAAGTTTCTTGTTGATACGATATCGGCCGACTTCGCCGAGATCATAGCGTTTGTCAGAGAAGAAAAGGTTAGTGATCACCTCGCGTGCGCTCGCATCGTCCGGTGGCTCGGCGTTGCGCAGCTGTCGGTAGATAAACTGCACGGCCTCTTTCTCTGAGTTGGTGGGGTCTTTCTGGAGTGTGTTGAATATGATCGAGTAGTCGGAAGTGTTGACATCCTCCTTATGGAGCAGGATGGTGGACACACCGCTCTCGAGGATCTCGTCGATGTGGCTCTCTTCGAGCACAGTCTCGCGGTCGATGATCACATCGTTGCGCTCGATCGAGACAACCTCGCCGGTATCCTCGTCAACAAAGTCCTCGATCCAGGTCTTAAGTACACGTGCGGCAAGTTTGCGGCCAATGGCTTTCTTGAGGTTTGTCTTGTTGACTTTCACCTCCTCGGCCAGACCGAAAATCTCGATGATGTCTTTATCGCTCTCGAGACCGATAGCACGCAGCAGGGTGGTGACGGGGAGCTTTTTCTTACGATCGATGTAAGCATACATCACGTTGTTGATATCGGTGGCAAACTCGATCCACGAACCGCGGAATGGTATGATACGCGCAGAGTAGAGTTTGGTACCGTTGGCGTGGGTGCTTTGTCCGAAGAACACGCCGGGCGAACGGTGGAGCTGAGATACGACAACACGCTCGGCACCGTTGATGACGAATGTTCCCTTCTCGGTCATATAAGGTATCGGGCCGAGATACACGTCCTGTATTTCAGTGGCAAAGTCTTCGTGGTCGGGATCGGTGCAATAGAGTTTCAGTTTAGCCTTGAGGGGCACCGAATATGTCAGACCGCGTTCGAGACATTCCTCGATTGTATAGCGGGGAGGATCGATATAATAGTCGAGAAACTCGAGCACGAAATTGTTGCGAGTGTCGGCTATCGGGAAATTTTCGGCAAAGACCTTGAAGAGACCTTCGTTGTTACGTTTTTCAGGCGGAGTGTCAAGCTGCAGGAAGTCGCGGAACGACTTGAGCTGCACTTCAAGGAAGTCAGGGTAAGGAAGCGGATTCTTTACCGAAGCAAAATTAATGCGTTTTTTATCTGAGGAAACTGACATCTATGAAATTAGGTTAATTTGTACAGGGGTGGAGGGGGAACTCATTCGAAATATGACACAAACGGGCTAAGAAAGCCCCTTTCGAGGCTTCTTAACCCTTTTGTCCTGATTATCAGGTGATATTATTTCAGTTCGACTTCAGCGCCGACTTCCTCGAGCTCTTTCTTGAGAGCCTCGGCCTCGTCTTTGGTAGCGCCTTCCTTAACAACGCTGGGCGCGTTGTCAACCATCTCCTTGGCCTCTTTAAGACCGAGGTTGGCTACGTCCTTCACCTTCTTAACGACCTGGAGCTTGTTAGCGCCGGCGTTTTTGAGGACAACGTCGAAAGAGGTCTTCTCCTCAGCAGCTGCACCGGCAGCGGCAGGACCTGCAGCGACAGCTACAGCAGCAGCAGCGGGTTCGATGCCGTATTCGTCTTTGAGGATCTGAGCGAGTTCGTTTACTTCCTTTACAGTGAGGTTAACAAGTTGTTCAGCAAAAGCTTTTAAATCTGCCATTTTTGTATAGTTTTTGTTTTGTTATTGATTCAGATGGGAGAGTAGAGAGGTATTTTATTCTTTTGTCGAGAGGGTCTCGAGGATGCCGTGGAGCTTGGTAGCACCAGACTGGAGAGCAGAAACGACATTCTTGGCAGGCGACTGCAGCAGAGCCACAACGTCAGCGATGAGTTCGTGTTTGCTCTTGATAGCAGCGAGTGCATCGAGCTGATCAGCGCCTACGTAGACGGTTTCCTCAACATAAGCGGCCTTGAGGGCAGGGAGGGTATCGCCTTTCTGCACAAAGTCCTTGAGGAGCTTAGCGGGGGCATTGCCCACGTTTGTGCACATGAGCGAGGTCGAGCCCTTGAGTGAGGGGTACAGTTCGCTGAAGTCACCCTCGATGCTCTCGAGAGCCTTGTGAAGGAGGGTGTTCTTAACGACGAGAAGCTTGATGTCAGCATTGAAGCAAGCGCGACGGAACTGGCTGGTCTTCTCAGCGTCAAGACCGGCAGTCTCTACGAGGTAGAAACCGTTGTAGGCCTTGAGGGTTTCAACGATATTTTCGATAACTAAAGCTTTATCTTCCTTTTTCATTGTGTCAACGTTTTAATGGTTAACCTTCGACCGACTTAGCGTCAACTTTGACGCCGGGGCTCATGGTGCTCGAAAGATAAATGCTCTTGATATAGGTACCCTTGGCGGTAGCGGGCTTGAGTTTGATCAGAGTATTGATAAACTCGCGAGCGTTATCGCGCATCTGGTCGGGAGTGAAAGATACTTTGCCGATCGACGAGTGAACGATACCGTTCTTGTCGACCTTGAAGTCGATCTTACCTTTCTTTACCTCTTCGACGGCTTTGGCGACGTCCATGGTCACAGTGCCGCTCTTGGGGTTAGGCATCAGGCCACGGGGACCGAGGATACGGCCCAGAGCACCGATTTTACCCATGATGGCAGGCTGAGTGATGATCACGTCAATGTCGGTCCAGCCGGCTTTGATCTTGTTGATGTATTCGTCGAGGCCAACGTAGTCGGCACCAGCGGCTTTGGCAGCAGCCTCAGCGTCGGGGGTGCAGAGGACGAGGACACGGACGGTCTTACCGGTACCGTGGGGCAGTGTTACGACACCACGTACCATCTGGTTGGCCTTACGGGGATCAACGCCGAGACGCACGTCGATATCGAGCGAAGCGTCAAACTTAGTGAAGGTGATTTCCTTAACCTTTTCAACGGCCTCGGCCAAGGTGTAAGTCTTCCCGGCTTCAATCTTCGCAAGGGCTAACTTTTGGTTTTTAGTCAGTTTACTCATTTCAATTGAAGTTTAAAGTTATTTACCGGGGAAATCGCCTTTGACGGTGATACCCATACTTCTGGCCGTACCGGCAACCATGCGCATGGCAGATTCTACAGTAAAGCAGTTCAAATCGGGCATTTTATCAGCAGCAATGGCCTGCACCTGCTCCCAAGTGATCTCGGCTACTTTGGTACGGTTGGGTTCCTTAGAGCCTGATTTGATTTTAGCGGCTTCCTTGAGCTGGATTGCCACAGGGGGAGTTTTAACGACAAAATCGAAAGATTTATCGGTGTAGTATGTGATAACTACAGGGAGAATCTTACCGGCCTTGTCCTGGGTGCGGGCATTGAATTGCTTGCAAAATTCCATGATGTTGATACCCTTAGAACCCAGAGCAGGGCCTACAGGGGGCGAGGGATTGGCCGCACCGCCTTTAATCTGCAATTTGATTTGTCCAGCAATTTCTTTAGCCATTGTAAAAACTAATTAAAAATTAATTATGGTCGCGTGGGTATGACGTTGGCCTCGTAACCGGCGGGGTCATTCACGCTCTACTTGCGAGTTGTCCAGCTCCAGAGGATTAGGACGGCCGAAAATCTTGACCATCACAACCAGTTTCTTCTTCTCACGGTCGACTTTCTCGATAACGCCGTTAAAGCCATTGAAGGGGCCTTCGTTGACCTTGACGGTCTCGCCGACGATGTAATCGTTGACTTCGTTGTCGCCGGGAGCGGTGAGATCATCAGCGGCGCCAAGCATGCGCATGACTTCGCTTTCGCGCAGGCGCTCGGGCTGAGAGCCCTTCTCGCGTCCACGGAGGAAGTCAATGACATTAGTGGTGTTGGTGAGCTGATGGATGACTTCGCCCCTGAGGTCGGCCTCGATGAAAACGTAACCGCTGTAAAGATTGCGTTCTTTTACAACCTTTTTGCCGTTACGCACGGCCATAACCTTCTCGGTTGGGATCAATACATGAAATAAGTAATTGCCAAGATCGGTATTCTTGATTTGAGCATCAAGAAGTTCCTTGACCTTAGCCTCTTTACCAGAAATGGCACGCAGTACGTACCAACCTCTTTTTGATTCAGACATTGATTTTTCCACTTTCCGTCAGGTTTTGGGGAGTGATTAGAAACTGTAGATGAAATGCATCAAGCGGTCTACCACCTGGTCCATGATGAAAATTATCAGAGCGATAATAACGGAAGCGATCATCACGAGGATAGCAGATTTGATAACCTGCATCTTGGTGGGCCAAGAAGTCTTGTAACGGAGCTCGTCGTAAGACTCCTCTATGTTCGTAAGTAGTTTGAGTTTCTTCATTGTTTGTCTTTTTGCACGGGAAGAGAGGCTCGAACTCCCGACACCTGGTTTTGGAGACCAGTGCTCTACCGACTGAGCTATTCCCGTATGTAAAGAAAGTTGCCGGAATCGAGACCGGGGTCTGCAGCCCGGCAACTTTCGATTGTATGATTAATCCAGCGGATTAGTCGAGGATTTCGGTGATCTGGCCCGAACCTACGGTACGGCCGCCCTCACGGATAGCGAAACGGAGACCCTTGTCGCAAGCAACGGGGTTGATCAGTTTCACCTTGATCTCTACGTGGTCGCCAGGCATAACCATCTCTACGCCGTCGGGGAGTGTGATCTCACCGGTCACATCAAGAGTACGGATATAGAACTGGGGACGGTAGTGGTTGTGGAAGGGAGTGTGACGACCACCCTCTTCTTTCTTGAGGATGTAGACCGAAGCCTTGAATTCGTCGTGGGGTTTAACAACACCCGGGTGGCAGATAACCATACCGCGACGGATGTCTTTCTTGTCGATACCACGGAGGAGCAGACCAACGTTGTCACCAGCCTCGCCCTGATCGAGCAGCTTGCGGAACATCTCAACGCCGGTAACAACCGACTTCATGTCTGCGCCAAGACCCATGATCTGAACCTCGTCGCCTACCTTAACGATACCGGTTTCGATACGGCCGGTAGCAACGGTACCACGACCTGTGATCGAGAATACGTCCTCGACAGGCATCAGGAAGGGTTTGTCAACGTCGCGGGGAGGCAGAGGAATCCAGGTATCAACAGCCTCCATCAGGTCCATAACTTTCTTCTCCCACTCAGGCTCGCCATTGAGGGCGCCGAGGGCAGAACCACGGATGATAGGAGTGTTGTCGCCGTCATATTCGTAGGCATCGAGAAGTTCGCGCATCTCCATTTCAACGAGCTCGAGCATCTCCTCGTCGTCTACCATATCGCACTTGTTGAGGAACACAACGATACGGGGCACGTTCACCTGACGGGCGAGCAGGATGTGCTCACGGGTCTGGGGCATAGGACCGTC
>JAUNGA010000047.1 GCA_030524765.1 Bacteroidales bacterium
TGTGACAGTAGCCACGTTGTAGAGGTATTCGCCGGTCACAACGATCTCATCGCCGGCAGTGAGCTCGTCTTTGTCGGATGTGACAGTCTCGACGGTGATTGGCTCGGCAAATGTTATGATTGATTTTGTGACAATCTCGCCCGATCCCATGATGAGCTTGATCTTGCCGGGGACGGCCTCCTGGGGTACGACGCAGACAATCTCGCTTGAGGTCTTGCTCACGAAATCGGTGACCTCGATGCCCACGGGGAATATGATTTTGCTGACGCCCGACAGGCCGTCGCCGATAAAGCGCACGGTCTCGCCGCGCGTGGCCGGCGACGGGCCGAACGAGTGCAGCTGGCTGTCATAGGGGTATTTGGGATCATCGTCGTCGCACGACTGCATCGACACTGCCGTGCCCATGATGACCAGGGCCGCTATCAGACAGTTCTTTATATGATTAAAGCTTTTCATTGCTGTTGTGTTGTGGGTGATGGTTAGTTGATACGCACGATGCGGAAGTTGTCGAGCATCATTTTGAGCGGGCCGGGCTGGTCGCATGCACCGAATACCATGATGTTGAAGTCGGTGTATTTGGTGATGTCGTCGATTGCGAGGTCAGAGGCCGACTCTTCCTTGTTGTAGCGGAACTCAGACAGAGGAATGGTGAAGGTGCGCCATCCGCCGGTGGCTGCGTCTACGCGGGCACTGTTCTTGATCCAGGGTTTCCAGTGGCACTGCGGATAGTTGTCGTCGGGGCTGATGTTGCCCTCGGGAGTCCAGCGCTGGAACCACATCATCAGGGGCACGTCGACCCAAGTCTCGATATATGCCTCGAATTTGAGAGCCAGACGGCTGACGTCGCCCTGTGCGATGGGCACATTGCCTCGGCCGCCCTCGCCATAGCCCCAATAGCCCCACATGAGGCTTTCGTTCCAGCCCCATGCCGACAGCGACGGAGCCTCCATCAGCAGATAGTTGCCCGAGATGGCGTCGTCGCCTGTGGTGACGGTGCCGCGTCCCCAGGGCTGCACGTATCCGTCGTCGAAATTGCAGATCATGCCGTTGGTCTCGAGGAAGTTGAATTTAGTCTTGGTGCGTCCGTAGATCGACTCGACGGTCACGGGACCCTCGACCACGCCCTCGGGCACTTTGAGACGTATTGATGTCTGTGTCGCCGCGATGATCTCGGCCGGTGACGACGCGCCCTCGAAATATACGGCCGGGTCGATAAAGTAGTTGCCGGTGATCTCGATCTCGTCGCCTGCCTTGGCATATTCGCAGCTGATCTCACGTATCAGAGGATTGGGCACGCGCACGCCGAAGGGGAATGTGGCTGTGCGGCCTGTCGAGGTGACAAGACGTATCTCGTTGGTGACCTCGGTGGGTATCACCGACGGCACCTCGACGATGATGGAGTATGAAGTGATGAGAGTGGGGTTGAGCAGGCCCTTTACGTCGTTGAACCAGATCTCCTGCACGTCGCCCAGGTTTGATCCCATCAGCACGATCTGTGCGCCCATTGTGGCCTCGACCACAAGCGAGTCGGCGGCATTGGGGTTGGTGACACGCACATACTCGACTTTGGGTGTGGCATCGCGGTCACGCTCGGCATCGGTCTGGTCGCAAGAGCTGAGCAGCGCCGTTGAGACGAGCGATGCGACGGCTGCGGCCAGTATATATAATGTCTTTTTCATTTTTATGTACAATCAGTATTCGGTTAAAGGTTTATTCTTGGGTAAACTCATACTCGACGGGATCGCCGGTGAGCTGGGGCGATGCTGTCACGACCGGAGCGGGCAGAGGCATGATCATCGATTTTTCTGTCAATGAGATGTCGCTGGCATCGTACTGGCCGCCCTCGGCCTTGCATGTGGCGAGGGTATATGCGTCGGGATCGTTGTAGAGAGCCTTGTCGGCGGGTTTGACATACATATAGTGGCGGTTCATCGAGTTGAGATAATTGACCGCTGCCTGTGCGTCGCGGTAGTACCAGCGCAGGATGTCAAACCAGTTGTTGGCCTCGATCGCAAACTCGCGGCGACGCTCGGCGATGAGCTGCTCCCAGCTCATGGGGGCGGCATATCCGGCCAGACCGGCACGGGCACGCACTGCGTTGACGCGGTCGATCGCGTTTTTGTCTGATGTCGACTGGGCCGAACCCATCACAGCCTCGGCATAGGTGAAGTAGACATCGGCCAGACGCATCAGATAGATGTTGTTGGGAGCGTCCTGCGAACCGCCGATACCGCCGTCGACATCGGCCGAGTGGCCGAGCACATACTTCTTGATGTGGGCGAGCATCTCGTTTGAGTCGTCGCCACGGTCTTCGTTGTAGATCTCGTAGGTGTAACCGCCCTTGGCTTTCTCAATATTGGGATAGTAGAATCCGGTGGCCATGTAGACCCACTTGCGGCGCAGGTCGTTGCTGTCGTATGACTTCTGCAGAGAGATTGTCGGGCCTTTGCCGTTGCCCCAGGCCTGGTCGGCGAGAGATACGCGTGCAAACGCGCAGTTGCGGCCGTTGCCGTAGCCATAGTTGTAGACCATGCACTGAATGGCGAGCAGAGATTCGGGACCGTTGTTGGCCTCTTTGTCAAAGAGTGTGGAATAATCGATGGTCTTGATGTCGACGTTGTTGTTGATGACCTCGTCGGCCTCGACGGCAGCCTTGGCGTAAAGCTCGGCACGGTCGCTGCGGTCGGCATGCGATGCCATGGTCAGGTGCAGCTTTGCCAGATAGGCGAGGGCTGTCCAGCGTGTCGGGCGACCTGCGGCGTCGCTATCTTTGAGAATATCGGCCGCAAAGGCAAGGTCTTGCTCGGCAAAGCGATATACGCTGTATCGCGTGTTGCGGGGAACCTGGAAGTTGCCGCTGCCCACAAGGGCCGAACCGTTGGTGATGATGGGCACATCGCCCCAGTACTGCGACAGCAGGAAGTAGCATACACCGCGCATACAGCGGGCCTCGGCCAGACCCTGGTCGATGTCGGCCTGTGCCACGCCGTTTGATGCTGCGGCCGAGGGCATGTCGTTGATGATGCTGTTGGCCACTGAGATCACGTTGTAGAGGCCGTCATAGCCCTGTTTGAGGTAGGCGTTGTTGGCCGAGTAGTTGCCAAAGTAGAACTGACCTTCCTCAGAGTAGGTATAGAACATGTCTCCGGCCAGGATGTCATATTTCCACTGGAAGTCGTGGCAATAGTTTTTCCACTCCCAGGCCGAGTAGAGCGCGGCTGTGCTCATGCGTATGCGCTCGGCGCTGGTATAGTAGGTTTCGATTACCGGCTTGTCCTGGGGGTTGACGGTGAGAAAGTCCTCGCACGATGCCAGAGAGGAGATCATAACCGTGCCGACAACCGGCAGAGTGATATATTTGAGAAAATTCTTCATGATGGGTGTGTCGGTTTAGAAATTGAGAGTCAGACCCACGGTGTAGGTGCGGGGGGTTGGATAGCGGCCCATGTCGATATTCTGCAGCAGAGCGCTCTGGTTGTACGAACCGATCTCGGGGTCAAAGCCTTTGTACTTGGTGAATGTGTACAGGTTCTGTACGTTGAAGTAAACGCGGGCATTTGAGAGACCGACGCGGCTCACCAGCTTGTCGGGCAGCGAATAGCCGAGCGAGATATTCTGGATGCGCAGATAGCTGCCGTCCTCGATATAGCGGGTCGACATGCGGTCGTTCTGGTTGATGTTGAGGTTGTTGAATCGAGGAATGTCGGCACCGGGGTTGACGATGTAGACATTCTCGGGCGACTGGTTGGCGGGGTTGCCGTCGACGTAGCCGTACTGTGCGCGGTCTGCTACCGAGGCGGCCTGGTTGTCCCAGAGGCTCGAGAGCGACTCGGTCTTGTAGCGGGTGAAGTTGAGCACGTCGCCGCCGATGGCGCCTGTGAGCACGATGTTGAGGTCAAAGTCGCGGTAGTTGAATGTGTTGGTGAAACCGAATGTCAGATCGGGGTTGGGGTCGCCGATCACACGCTGGTCGTTAGAGTCGATGACACCGTCGCCGTTGATGTCGCGGAAGCGTACATCGCCGGGCCATACGCCGCTGTTTTTGTTGACCTTGTTGATGTTGGGGTTGGTGTCGTCGGGCACCTGCACGGGAGCGGCGAGGATCTCGTCGACGTTCTGGAAAATACCATCCATCTCATAGCCGTAGAATACGCCCATGGGCAGGCCTTCGGCGATCATAGTGGCTGTCTTGAAGGGAGTGTACCACTCGATGCTTCCCCACAGTACCTGGTCAGAGTTGTTGAGCTTGACCACCTTGTTTTTGTTGTGGGTGAGTGTGAGATTTGACGACCATGTGAAGTCGCGGGTGATGATGTTGCGGGTGTTGAGGGCAACCTCGACGCCGACGTTGCGCACCTTGCCGATGTTGGCAAACGGAGCCTGGATGTATCCCCAGTCGCTGGTGATGCCGGTGTAAGACGGTGCGACAACCTTGAGCAGCAGGTCTTTGGTCTGCTTGTAGTAGGCGTCGACGGTAAGTTCGATGCGGTTGTTGAGCACGCCAAAGTCGAGGCCGACGTTAAACTGCTCGGAAGCCTCCCATTTCAGCTCGGGGTTGGGCAGGTTGTTCTGTACCCAGGCCGAACCCATCGGGGTGGGCACGTTGAGCATCGTTGCGCCGTAGCTGTAGGGGTCGACATTCGAGTTGCCCACCTGGCCGTAGCCGGCACGCAGCTTGAGATTGTTGATCCAGCTGACGTCCTTGAGGAATGCCTCCTGAGACGCACGCCATGCCAGAGCGACCGAGGGGAAATAGCCCCACTTGTTGCCCTTGGCAAATTTTGACGAACCGTCGGCACGCATCGTGAATGTAAGCAGATAGCGGCTGTCAAAGCCATAGTTGAGACGGCCGAAGTAGCTGACGGTGGTCACTTTGTCTTTCCAGCCGTCGTTGGCTACAAATTCGCCGTCGCTGCCCATTACGTGGATGTTGTCAAACGACAGATTCTGTTTGGTGACCCATGAGCCTTCCCAGTTAGAGGCCGATGCCTCGAAACCGGCCATGACGGTCAGATCGTGCTTCTGGTTGAAGGTGTTGTTATAGGTCACATAATCTTTCTGTACCCAGAAGTAGTTGCTCTCCTGACGCTGATAGATCTTGTTGATCTCGATGGGTGATTTTACACCTTCGTAGATCTTGGGCAGATACGACTTGTTGAGAGCGTTAGAGCCGATGTAGCCATACTCGGCACGGAACGTAAAGTGCTTGAGGAAGTCGATGTTGATATAGAAGTTGCCTGTCACGTTCTCGCGGCGCAGGGTGTTGTTGCGCTGCAGGGCGAGAGCCACGGGGTTCCAGCTCGATGAGCCGTTAACGCTCGAGGGGCTGGCATATTTGCCCTGGAAGTCGTAGACGGGCACGTCGGGCTGCATTGTCATGGCCTGCATGATGATACCGTTTGAGCCGTCGTTGAGGGTGATTGTCTCGTTGGTGCGGGTGTATGCGAGCTGACCGCCGAGTTTAAACCAGTCGGTAAAGTTTGCGTCGACGTTGAAACGGCTGTTGAAACGATCAAAGTCAGAACCGATGATTATACCGTCCTGATCCATCCAGCCGCCTGATACGGCGTATGTTACCTTTTCATTACCGCCCGATACCTGCAGCTGGTAGTTCTGCATGAACGCGGTGCGGAATACAGCGTCTTGCCAGTCGGTGCCCGGGCCGAGCAGATCGGGATCGAGATAGGTGGTGTTGAGCTGATAGTTGGCGCCTTCGTTGTAGAGATCGTTCTGATAGCGTGCAAATCCTGGCAGATCAAGCATTTTGAGACGCTTGGCTGTCTGCTGCCATGCCACATATCCGTCGAAAGTCACAGATGTGCGTCCGGCGGTGCCTCGGCGGGTTGTGATGATGATGACGCCGTTTGCACCGGCGGCACCATAGATCGCGGTTGCCGACGCGTCTTTGAGCACATCGATAGATACGATATCGTTGGGTGAGATACCGGCCAGAGGGTTAGACGATTTGGTCTGTCCGGCCGAGCCGTCGCCCGTCCAGTCAAAACCGCCGATTGTGCCGGCCGCGCCCGACATCTGCACACCGTCGATGATGTAGAGGGGCTCGTTTGAGCTGTTGATCGAGCTTGCGCCGCGGATACGGATAGATGTGGCTGCGCCCGGAGCGCCCGAGTTGGCCGTCACCTGCACACCGGGAATCTTGCCGGCGAGCATCTGGTCGGCATTGGCCGATACGCCCTGATGCAGCTGTTCTTCACTGACCGATGCCACCGAACCGGTGATGTCGACCTTGCGCGATGTACCGTAACCGACCACGACTACCTCCTCGAGAGCGTCAGAGGAGTATTCCATGGTGATTTCGACACGGTTGCGTCCGTTGAGTTTTACCTCAGCGGGTTTCATACCTACGTAGGTCACGACGAGAGTGGCGTCGGCCGAGCTGACATTGATAGAGAAGTTTCCGTCGATGTCGGTCACTGCGATGGCCTTGTCGTTGCCTTTTTCTTTGACGGCGGCGCCGATGACGGGCTCGCCTGAGGTTTCAAGGACAGTTCCTTGTACGTTAACCTGAGCGGCTGCAGCGAGTGTCAGGCACACGAATAGTGCCGTGAGGTAGCCGCGCAGATTACATAGCTTACTGTTCATTTTCGATAAAGTTATTTAAGGTTCTAAGATTCATTAAAGGATCACGATGGTTTGAAAATATTTGTCTGTTGTTGTCGATAATGATTGAGGTATTGATTTATGGGTTTATGACTGATGTTGTGGGGCGGCCGTTGCCGACCATGATATTCCGGTCGCAAATTTAGACAAAAGGACGTGGTGCCACCGACACTTTTTTTGCGCTCTTTACACCTATTTTGCAAAAGCGGCCGCCGGGCCCGTATTTTGATTTTTTTAATCTTTTCGCGCGCGTACTATATTATTTGTTTCGGGTATGTGGTTGTAAATTAACGTCTTATTGCGATTTTGCACTATTTTTTGTTTAAATAGTGTAGATATGGGCCGTCTATAACACTTAACTTTGCGCCATACCAATTTTTTACCATTTAAATCCAATCCTCACATGAAAAAGATTTACTTAAGTCTTGCCATGGCGCTGCTGACCGTTGTCGGTCTTTTTGCGGCTCAGGAGACCGTGCTCAAAACATTTGAGTTCGGCACAAGCAAGAACAATCCCGAGGGTACCACGGGTTATTACCTTAAATCAGGTTATGGTACCAAGGAAGTGAACATTCCCAAGGCAAATTTCCCGAAATCGCTCAAAGCGGGTGATATCGTGCGTCTCTATTATCGCGCCGACATCAGCAATATCACCGATACCAAACTGCCTCAGGTGCAGTATGCCGTCAAGGTAGGCGACGCCTGGACATGGACTCAGCTTTTTGACCACGTCGACCTGACCGGTTATGACAAGACCACCGGAGCCGGCACATTCGATTATACGATAGGCGACACCCAGACAGTCTATAAGGAATACCGCGATGAATGCGAGGAATTTGACGATCCGTTCATTGCCGATGTAGCCGAGGAGATCGCCGCGTTCCAGAAAGACGGTCTCTATATCAAGGGCCAGCTCGCTTATCTCGACAAGATCGAGGTGATACAGGTGGGCGAGGCTGTGGATCCCGATGCCGGTCTTACCGAGAAATCAAGCTATGAAAAAGAATTTGATTTCGGTGCATGGAAAAACGACGTGCAGATCCCGGCCAAGACCTTCAAAGGTCTCGCTCTGGGCGACAAGATCCGCGTTTATTGCCAGGCTACCGGCGCAGAACCGCAGGTGCAGCTCGTCTACAAGGACGCCGACTGGACCTGGACTCCCTTTGTAGAGGCCGGTGATGTCGATGAGTACTACGAGTATGATGTTGACAGCGACGTTGTTATCGAGAACCTCGTGGCCCGCGGCATGTGGCTTAAAGGCAACGACTGCACACTTGTCAAGGTTGTGGTTATGAGCAAGTCGGGCCAGGGTGGCGGCGACAATCCCGAGAAACCCGGCGACCTGAAGATCGGCAGCGAGTGGACTCCCGACGCTCCGCTCGAGACCGGCTCATGGGCCAAAGAGGTGGTAGTGCCTTCGTCGCTCTTCAAGAAAGCTGACGAGAAGTCTGTCATCCGTCTGCTCTTCTCTGAGTACACCGGCGGTCAGATACAGCCCGTGCTCAAGATGATGCCCGGCTATGTATGGACGCAGCTTGCCGATGCTATCGACATTGACGACGAAACATATGATATCGCCATCGCCGAGATTCCCGACATGAATGCCAAAGTGACCTCTGTAGAAGACGCTATCAAGGCTCTGCAGACATCAGGTCTGATACTCAAAGGCAAGAATATCGCACTCAAGGGCGCCCAGCTGCTTGTCCCCGACAACGGCGAGCCCGAAAAACAGTACAAGGTGTCGTCTACCACCGAGTTTGATCCCGCGCTCGAGAGCGGCAACTGGGGCAAAGAGCTCCACATCCTCAAAGGCGAATTCAAGAAAGTCACCACCGAGTCGATCATCCGTCTGCATATGTCAGAGTGGCAGGGCGGTCAGATACAGCCCGTCATCAAGATCGGCACCGGCTGGACCTGGACTGAGCTCGCACAGTATATCGACCTCGACGACAAAGTGTTTGATCTTGACATAGCTGAAGTCAGCAAACTCAATGCCGACATCACACCCGAGATCATGGTCGAGGGTCTTGAGCTCGACGGTCTCTATCTCAAGGGTAAAGGCTTTGTGATCACCAAGATGGAAATCCTCAATCCCGACAACGGCGAACCCGAGGTAGAGTATGAGCTCGTCAAGACCGCCACATTCGATCCCGCGCTCGAGAGCGGCAACTGGAGCAATGAACTGCACATCGCCAAGAGCGAGTTTACTCTCGTCAACGAGCAGAGTCTCATCAAACTTATCTTCAGCACATATGCAGGCGGTCAGATGCAGCCCGTTGTAAAACTCGGCGAAGCCTTCACCTGGACTGAAATCGCAGAGTATATCGATCTCGACGGTGCTGTCTATGAGCTTGAGGTTGCCAAGGTGGCAAAACTCAACGCCGACTTTACTCCCGCACTGCTCGTAGAGGGCCTGCTCAACGACGGTCTCTATCTCAAGGGTCAGAAATTTGTGCTCACCGGCATGGAAATCTGGAATCCCAAGGGCTCGGCCGTACGCGACATCGCAACTGACAGCGAGACCATCGACTGGAACGCTCCCGTCGAGATCTACAACCTGCAGGGTGTACGCGTCAGCGATATGACTCCCGGTCAGCTCTACATCGTGCGTCAGGGCAATGTAGTTGAAAAAGTTGTAAAATAACGACTGACATCCGATAGAGAGGGTCGCGCCGCATGCGGTGCGACCCTTTTTGTCTATAAACGGTTGAAAAGCGCAAATTTTTGCCCCGATGTTATGCATATCTTTGCATCAGCAAACAAATACCGAACCAATTAAATCAAATCCGTATGAAAAAATTTACTACCGTTCTCGCATGTCTTGCAATCTCTATGGCCGGCGCCGTGTCGGCCCAGCAGGTGATCTCAGAGGTTGAGTGCCCGCCCAGCAAAAACAATCCTGCCGGTACCGACGATCTCGGCTACTACTTCAAGAAAGGCTGGGGCACCAAGCCTTTTGACCTCGACTTCAAGGTCGACGGCGAGGTCAAGGGTATGGATGCTTCTTACTTTACCGAGTGCAAGGTCGGTGATGTGCTGCGTTTCTACTACACGATCGACACCGAGAAAGCCACCGAGGACTCGCCTGCACAGATACAGCTTGCCGCCAAGGTCGGCGAGGACTGGGTGTGGACTCAGTTCTTTGATTCAGTGACACTGCCCGACGCCAAATTCTGGGATTATACCATCGGCGAGAGCCAGACCACCTATGTCGATTACCGCGACGAGAACGACGACGTGTTCAATTCTGCCCAGGAAGAGGTCGATGGCCTCAAGCACTCGGGCATCGTGGTGAAAGGCCAGCTCTTCTGGCTCAAGAAGATCGAACTCATCGATCCTAACGCGGGTGCAGGTGTCGATGACGTGGCTGTGGATGCCGATGCGCTCCGTGAGATCTTCAACATCCAGGGTGTACGTGTCAACGACATGACTCCCGGCAATATCTACATCGTGCGTCAGGGTGCCAAAGTGACAAAAGTCGTAAAATAAAACGATTTACATACATATCCATGCGGCCGTCGGATGTCATTCCGCCGGCCGCAATTTTTTTTAACACCGATATAATGCGAGAGTCATAATTGTGTCGGTATTTGTATGAATCTGCACATATATTGATGTATTTATTGAGTTATTTTGCACTCGGATAAATTTGATAAACAATAACCGAATCAATACCTAAATTATGAAGAAATTTTGCTTTAGCTTGCTGGCCATGCTGTTTGCCCTGACAGCATCAGCCCTGACCACCAAGACAATCTGGAGTGGTGAGTTCTACTCAGACAAACAGAGCAAAAGCGGTGTCTGGAAATCGTGGCAGCAGATACTGACGCTCGAGGCTCACCGTTTTATCGATGTCATAGAGGGCGATGTCATCACTTTTTATACCAATGCCAGAGTGCCGGGCGAGACTGTCAACATACAGATCGCCGACATGAGCTGGGACAGTTATCTGGCTTATGACGTCGAGGGCGACAATTATGCCGCCATCCACAACGGCAAATACGAGCTCAAGGTCACATCGGCCAATGTCAATGCCGTCAAGGGCGGTCTCAACATCAAGGGCGAGAATTTCATTCTGACCCGCATCGACCTTACCACCAGCGGCAACGGCGGCGGTGATGTCGACATCGCCGAGGGCTCTTTCCACGTATCGGGCACCAAGATACTCGATGCCAACAACAAAGAGTTCATGATGAGAGGCTGCAACTACTCGTGGACGTGGCAACGTGGCCACGAACAGTCGGTAATCCCGGCTGCCAAACGCATCGGCTGCAATATCATACGCATACAGCTCGGCGACGGCAAGCAGTACTATGAGCCAAGCAAAGACGAGCTCGAGTATCTGATCACGCTGTGCGAGCGCAACAAACTCGTGGCAATGTTCAATACCCACGACGAGACCGGCAGCAACAGCCTCGACGATCTCAAGCGCGCGGCAAACTTCTGGATAAAGATGAAAGACGTGCTCAATGCCCACCTGTCGACCGTAATCGTCAACATATCAAACGAATGGTACGGTTCGTGGAACAACGCCCAGGCATGGGCCGACGGCTATAAGACCGTCATCCCCATGATACGTAATGCAGGCATCAAGAATATGCTTGTCGTCGACGCCGCCGGCTACGGACAGTGGCCCACCAGCATATTCTCGAAAGGCAAAGAGGTCGCCGCTACCGACAAGCTCAAAAACACTGTGTTCTCGATACATTTCTATGACAGCGCGGGCGACACCGACAGCAAAGTGCGCTCAAATATCGACAATGCCCTCAATATCGGCTATCCCGTGATTGTCGGCGAGTTTGCCTACAAGCACCGTGGCAATGACGTGGCCTGGCAGACTATCCTCGACTATTGCGCCGAGAAGCGTGTAGGCTATCTCGTATGGTCGTGGACCGGCAACGGCAGCGGCACCGAAGACTGCGACATGTTTGGCGGATACGACGACTCTGACTACCGTCCCAACGGCACTTACACCGTCAAGGGCCGCAACGGCATCAAGGAGACATCGACAGAGTGCTCGGTGTTTGACAAAAATGTCAACCCCGATCCCGAACCCGGTCCCGAACCGGAACCCGGTCCCGGCCCCGATCCCGACGATGACTCGTTTGAGGTAGTCGGCACCTACACCTTCCAGCCGTCTGAACCGCTCGGATCATGGAAAAACGAGGTCCGCATCCCCGAGAGCGCCTTTGTCAGTGTCAACGAAAAGTCTAAAGTGCGCATTCTGTTTGACAACGAGGGTCAGCTGCAGCTGGCGGTCAAGAAGAACCCCGACTATGAGTGGTATCAGATCAACGATTATGCCGACGTCTTTGGCGGTCAGTACGAATTCAAGATTGCCGACGTGCCTTCTATGGGCCAGGATGCCGAGATTCCGGTAGTTGTCGACGCTCTCAAGTTCTTCGGTCTCACAATCAAGGGCAAGGATGCTGTCATCACCGGTTGCCAGGTGCTCAATCCCAAAGGCTCGGGTGTCAGCGACATCGTTGCCGCCGACGAGGCCATCGACTGGAACGCTCCCGTCGAGATCTACACCGTCACAGGCCTGAGAGTGGCCGAGATGACTCCCGGCGCGATCTATATCGTGCGTCAGGGCGCAAAAGTCGCCAAAATTGTAAAATAAGAATTATCTTTGACAGTCGCAACAACTGACTGATGGATAAAAGAATATTTATATTGTCACTGATTGCCTCGGCCGGCCTCGCCGCGTCGGCCGAGACAATCAATATCTCGACACCCGCGACATCGCTGATCGTGCGTGCCGACCGCGGTGCCGAGCCCGAGCTGCTATACTATGGCGCGCGCCTGGCCGATGCCGACGTCGACGCCGTGGTCAGCACGGCCAAGGCCCATCCGGCCTATCCCGTCTACGGCATGCGCACTCAGAGCGAGACAGCCCTGTCGGTGCGTCACGCCGACGGCAACATGGCTCTGCGTCCGCTGGTGACATCAGTCAGCCGCGACTCGGTCGACGGCCTGCCCGTCACCACCGTGCACATGCGCGATCAGATATATCCAGTCGAGGTCAATCTCAACTACCGCACCTATCCGGGTACCGACGTCATCGACACATGGGTCGATGTGGTCAACGGCGAGAAAGGCGAGCTGGTGCTCGACCGCTATGCCTCGGGCTATCTGCCCGTGCGCCGCGGCGATGTGTGGGTCTCTCACCTCTACGGCTCGTGGGCCAACGAGGGCCGTCTGATGCAGGAACCCCTGCAGCCGGGTATCAAACGTATCAAAAACAACGACGGTGCGCGCAACTCGCACACAGCCCATGCCGAGATCATGCTGTCGCTCGACGGCCGTCCTAACGAGCTGCATGGCCCCACCATAGGCGCGGCTCTCTGCTATGGCGGCAACTACCGCATCGACATCGACACCGATGACAGCGAGTATCACCATCTCATTGCCGGCATCAACGAGGCCAATTCGGCCTATCACATGCGTCGCGGCGAGACATTCACCACGCCGCCCCTGGCGCTGACCTACAGCGACGAGGGCACGAGCGGTGTGAGCCGCAATTTCCATCGCTGGGGCCGCAAATACAAGCTGGCCCACGGCGACCGCGAGCGCAAGATCCTGCTCAACAGCTGGGAGGGTGTCTATTTCGACATCAACGAGCCGGGCATGACA
Source organism: Bacteroidales bacterium (assembly GCA_030524765.1). GTDB lineage: Bacteria > Bacteroidota > Bacteroidia > Bacteroidales > Muribaculaceae > CAG-873. The sequence goes on from JAUNGA010000047.1 coordinate 13,258, forward strand.
GCTATGATCGACGACATCGCTTCGATGGGCGGCGAGCTGTTCGTGATGGACGACGGATGGTTTGGCGGCAAGTATCAGCGCAACAGCGACAATGCCGCCCTGGGCGACTGGACTGTCGACACCCGCAAACTGCCCGGCGGCGTGCCGGCGCTGGTTTCGGCCGCCGACAAGCGTGGCATCAAGTTCGGCATCTGGATCGAGCCCGAGATGACCAATACCGTCAGCGAGCTCTACGAGAAGCATCCCGACTGGGTTGTATGCCCTCCCGGACGTGACCCTCTCACCGGCCGTGGCGGCACACAGCTGGTGCTCGACATGAGCAACCCCGAGGTTCAGGATTTCGTGGTGAAGGTGGTCGATGATCTCATGACTGAGAATCCCGGTATCGACTACATAAAATGGGATGCCAACATGGGCATACAGAATCACGGATCGCTGTATCTGCCCGCCGACCGTCAGAGCCATCTCTATATCGACTGGCACCGCGGTCTCGAGGACGTATGCCGCCGTATCCGCGCCAAGTATCCCGACCTCACCATCCAGGCCTGCGCCAGCGGTGGCGGCCGTGCCAACTGGGGCGTGCTGCCTTACTTCGACGAGTTCTGGGTGAGCGACAATACCGACGCGCTGCAGCGTGTCTACATGCAGTGGGGCACATCCTACTTCTTCCCTGCCATCGCCATGGCATCGCACATCTCGGCGGCGCCCAATCACCAGACATTCCGCACCATACCGCTCAAATACCGTATCGATGTGGCAATGAGCGGACGCCTGGGCATGGAGATCCAGCCCCGGAATATGACCGACGAAGAGAAAGACCTCTGCCGTCGCGCCATAGCCCGGTACAAGGAGATACGCCCCGTGGTACAGTTCGGCGATCTCTATCGCCTGCAGTCGCCCTACGACGGCCGTGGCGTGGCATCGCTGATGTATGTCGCCGACGACAAAGACGAGGCTGTGTTCTACTGGTACAAGACCGAGGAGTTTGTCAACCAGCATCTGCCCCGTGTGCGCATGGCCGGACTCGACCCCGACAAGACATACCGCATCACCGAGCTCAACCGCGTCGACAACACTCCTCTCGACTGCGAGGGCCTGACATTCTCGGGCAAATATCTCATGGACAACGGTCTCGAGATACCCTATACCCACGATCTCGACTATCACAAGCTCAACGATTATGCGAGCCGTGTGCTGAGGCTCGAGGCTGTCAGATAAAACGAATCATTATCTTTCAAGTATATCATCTTCTTACATAGTAAAGTAAAACAATTGATTATGTCTGTCTTTGACAAAAGAAAACAACTGATCGAGAGCCGGTATGCAGAACTGGTCTCTCGCCCCAATACACCCATCGAGGGCAATGGTATCTTCAACCGTTACGTCAATCCCGTGATTACCGCCGACACCATACCTCCGACATGGAAATACGATTATAATCGCGAGACCAACCCCTACTTTATGGAGCGTATCGGCGTCAATGCCACCCTCAATTCGGGCGCTATCAAGTGGAACGACAAATACGTGCTCATGGTGCGCGTCGAGGGTGCCGACCGCAAGTCTTATTTCGCCCTTGCCGAGAGCCCCAACGGCATCGACAACTTCAGGTTTGTCGGTCATCCCATCGTGATGCCCGATACCGACGTGCCCGGCACCAATGTCTATGACATGCGTCTCACACGCCACGAGGACGGCTGGATCTATGGCCTGTTCTGTGTCGAGCGTCACGACGACCGCCATCCCGAGGATCTCTCGGCTGCCACGGCTGCCTGCGGCATAGCGCGCACCAAAGACCTCGTCAACTGGGAGCGTCTGCCCGACCTGCAGAGCAAGAGCCAGCAGCGCAACGTGGTGCTGCACCCCGAGTTCGTCAAGGGCAAATACGGCCTCTACACCCGCCCGCAGGACGGCTTTATCGACACCGGCAGCGGCGGCGGCATCGGATGGGCGTTTGTCGACGACATGACCCATGCCGTTGTCAACGAGGAGGTCATCATCGACCCCCGCTACTATCACACCATCAAGGAAGTCAAGAACGGCGAGGGCCCGCATCCCATCAAGACCTCTAAGGGCTGGCTGCATCTTGCCCACGGCGTGCGCGCATGCGCATCGGGTCTGCGCTATGTGCTCTATATGTACATGACCGATCTCGAGCTCCCCTGGGTCAAGATCGCTTCGCCCGGCGGCTACTTCATGGCGCCTGTCGGCGACGAGTATATCGGCGACGTGATGAACGTGCTCTTCTCCAACGGCTGGATTGCCGACGAAGACGGCCGCGTATTCATCTACTACGCCTCGAGCGACACACGCATGCACGTGGCCACCTCGACGATCGACCGTCTCGTCGACTATTGCATGAACACACCCGCCGACAAGCTCACCACATCGCAGAGCGTCGCCACTCTCAATCATCTCATCGAGGCCAACGAGGCTATCCTCGAGCCCGCTAAAGTCTGATCATATATGTCGCTGCTCAAAGAACGAATTGGCTACGGACTGGGCGATATGGCCTCGTCGATGTTCTGGAAGATCTTCAGCTATTATCTGCCGTTTTTCTATTCAAATATCTTCGGCCTGTCGCTTGTCGACGCCGGTGTGCTTGTGCTCGTCACGCGCATATGGGACGCCATATCTGACCCGATGATGGGTGTCGCCGCCGACCGCACCGACACCCGGTGGGGCAAATACCGCCCGTATCTGCTCTGGGTGGCCGCTCCGTTCTCGATCTGCGGCATTCTGCTCTTCACCACGCCCGACTGGGGCTACGGCGCCAAGCTCGTCTGGGCATATGTCACCTACATACTGATGATGACGGTCTACACCGGCATCAACGTGCCCTACGGCGCCATGCTCGGCGTCATGAGCGACAAACCCGAGGAGAAGACCGTCTTCTCGGCATTCCGCATGTTCTTTGCCTATGCCGGCTCGTTTGTCGCATTGGCGCTGTGGGAGCCCGTATGCTCGATATTCGCCAACGATTTCGGCATGGATCCCCGCCACAGCTGGCAGTTTGCCATGGTGGCCATCGGCGCATGCTGCTTTGTGCTCTTCCTGCTCTGCTTCAAGCTCACCCGCGAGCGTCTCAAGACACGTTCGAGCGTCAGCATCGGCAACGACTTCCGCTCGCTGCTGCGCAACCGTCCCTGGTGGCTTCTCATCGGCGCGGCCCTGTGCTTCAACCTGTTCAACACCGTGCGCGGCGCCACTGTCGTCTACTTCTTCGCCGACGTTATCGGCGGGTCGGCTTCGCTCACGCTGTTCTCGCTGTCGATACTCTTTTACTCGGGCCTGTTCCTCAGCATCGGCGAGGTGGCCAACATGGCCGGCGTGGCCATGACGGTGCCCATCGCCGCTCGTCTCGGCAAGAAATCGACATTTATCTGCGTCAACGCGGCCTTGGTCGTGCTCAGAGTCGCATTCTTCTTTGTGCCGCTCACTCCCGCGGGCTACTGGATGATGCTCGCCCTGCAGGTTGTCATCTCGATCTTCACAGGCATCATGTCGCCTCTGATCTGGTCGATGTACGCCGATGTCTCCGACTACTCCGAGCTGCGCTTCAAGACCGCGTCTACCGGCCTCATCTTCTCGTCATCGTCGATGGCGCAGAAATTTGGCGGTGCCATCGGCGGCGCGGCTGTGCTGTGGCTGCTGGGCGCATGCGGCTATGTGACCGACGCGGCCTCACAGCCCGCATCGGCCGTCAGCTGCCTGTGGATGCTCATGTCGTTCATCCCTGCGGCTGTCGCCATGCTCGCCATTATTGTAGTGCGCTTCTATCCCCTCACCACCGAGCGTGTCAACAGCATCGTCGGTGAGCTCAAGAAGCAGCGCCGTCCTGTGGTCGACGGTAATGACGCCGACGAAATGATTGATTACGCAACCAACTGATTCATAAAACTCTGATATGACCGAACAGCAACGTCACCAATTCGCGGCCTCGCTTATGGCCAACATGCGCGAAAACATCCTGCCATATTGGCTCGACCGTATGACCGACCCCGAGGGCGGTTTCTATGGCCGCCGCGACGGCAACGACCGCCTCGACTGCGAGGCGCCGCGTGGGGCGATTCTCAACGCACGCATCCTCTGGACATTCTCTGCGGCATACTCTGCCACCGCCGACGAGCGCTATCTCAAGGCGGCCATGCATGCCTATGCCTATGTTATAACCCAGTTTATCGACCGCGAGCATGGTGGCGTTTTCTGGTCGGTCGACCGCGACGGCACTCCCTGCGACACCAAGAAACAATATTATGCCATAGCATTCACGATCTATGGTCTGGCCGAATACTACCACGCCACCGGCGACCGCAAGGCCCTCGCCGAGGCGATGGCTCTCTTCGACTGCATCGAGGCTCACAGCCGCGACCGGGCGCGGGGCGGCTACATCGAGGCATCCACACGCGACTGGCATCCGATCGACGATATGCGCCTCAGCGAGAAAGACGCCAACTCGTCAAAGACAATGAACACCCACCTGCATATCATCGAGGGTTATACCGCGCTGCTGCGGGTAACCGGCGACGAGCGCGTCGCCGAGGCCACACGCTCGCTGCTGCGGGTCTTTCTCGACCGCATCATCGTCAAGGACACAGGCCATATGGGCCTGTTCTTCGACGACGACTGGCATCTGCTCGACCGTGCCGTCTCTTATGGCCACGACATCGAGGCATCGTGGCTGCTGCTCGAGACGGCCCGTGTGCTCGGCGACGACGACCTCACCGTCGAGACACTCGCCGCCACCCGCCGCATGGCCATCGCCGCCCTCGACGGCATGTGGTCTGACGGCTCGATGGTCTACGAGCTGCATGCCGACGGCCGGCTCGACGCCGAGCGCCACTGGTGGGTACAGGCCGAGAGTATCGTCGGTCAGATCTACCTCGCCTTGTTCCACGGCATGCCCGAATATGATGGCCGCGCCCGTGCCACATGGCAGTATGTGCTCGACAATCTTGTCGACCACGAGGGCGGCGAGTGGTTCTGGAGCCGACGGGCCGACGGGTCGGTCAACCGCACCGACGACAAAGCCGGTTTCTGGAAGTGTCCCTACCACAACACCCGTGCCTGTCTCGAGGCCGCACGGCTCCTCAAGGTATGACCGCCCGTAGTCCTTATGACACATATATAATATAAAACC
>JAUNGA010000003.1:0-14428 GCA_030524765.1 Bacteroidales bacterium
GTCCTTTTGGGGATACAGCAGTTCGTCATGCAACGATTATACCTGAGTAGTTACTATGTTGTATAACATATAGTTAATTAATGTTAAAATTGGAAATTCGACAGATTCGGGCCGTATCTTTGCAATGGCCGACTGTGTTTTGTGCGATCAGATGGCTAATGTAATCTATATCATACTTTTTTACTAACATAATCTAATCATCATGAAAAACTGTTACTCACTATGGTGGGTGTGCTGTTGGCCATAGCCGCCAACGCCACTGACTGGTATCTGTGTGGGGGTAACCTTAACGGGGGCTCCTCATGGGCAGATAACCCGACGTATCTGTTCACACCGGATGCCTCGGACGCCAACATCCAGACTTATTCAATCGCCAAGATTACCGGCGAGATTAAAATCAAGGAAAAAGGCACCTGGAGCACTTCGTTCGGAAGCAACGGCTCAAAACTTAAAGAGGGTGTGGAATACAAAGCCGGCACTGACGGCAGCAATATCGTCATCGACGGCTCTATAGAGGATGCCACAATCACGATCAACACCTCGGCCCATACGGTTAAGATCACCGGCAAAGGCTCGGAAAACGAATATTCGGTCGTATATCTCGTAGGTGATTTCGGCTCGGGATGGAACGAAAATAACACCTCGTATCCCCTGACCCTCAAGTCAGGCACAAATAACGTGTGGGAAGGCACATATACGTTTGGCGCCGCCACATCATACTTCAAGATGAAGGCCGGTTCGCTCATATATGGCACGGGCGGCGATGACATTGCCGTCGAGATGAATAATGAATACACCGCCGCCCAGAGCGGCAACGCTTTCAATCTTCCCGCAGGCAAATACAATTTCTCTTTCGTTCTCAACAAGAACGCCGACACCGGTAAACTCACCGTCTCTCAGGACGGCCCGGTCGCCTATCCCGAGATTCTCTACGTGGTAGGTAACGTCAAGGGCAGCGAGTTTGCAGCCAATGTCACCGAACCCCTCCCCGCCACCGCCGAAGCCGGTCACTATGAAGGCGACATCACATTCACCGGTACTTTCGCCACAGGTTTTCTTATTTCAGTCGCCACCGGCACCGGCGCCACAGCGACTGACTGGGCCGGCCTCGGCACCCGTTACGGTGCGGCCGAAGAAGACCTTGTTATCGGCACCGAGCCTGTTCAGCTCACCGGCAACCAGGATTGGGCATGGAAGCTCGCCGACGGCACATATACCTTAAGTGTGAATCTCGTCGACAAGACCATGACCGTGGTCAAGAAAGAAGAGCCCACACCCGGGCAGCCTCTCGAAGTGACATTTGACTTCACCACTATCGCCGCCATGAAGGCTTTCATTCCCACAATGGTCGCAGCCGTTGACGGTGCTGGAGACTGGATTACGGATACGTCAGCCAAGTCCAACCTCAAGTGGCCCATGAATCCCGTGAATCTCACCCACGACGGGGTCAATCTTTTCTACCAACAAGCCAATCCCCAGGCTAATAAGAGCAACCTCGGCTGCGTATATTACATTTCAGGAAGCGACGCATATGATTTCCGCGTGTATAAGACGAATCAGATGACCATCGCGGCTCCTGAGGGTTACGCCATCAGCGAGATCACATTCACCACTGCGCATACCAAGATCAACGTCTCGATGCCCGGCGATGCCACCGGTACCTTGGGCGCCTATGCAGACAAAACCCGCACATGGACGGCTGATGAAGGCAAGCCTCAGGACAAGGTCGTTTTCGATATTAAGGAAACCGTACGCATGAACACCATCAAGGTCACCCTCGTCAAGAAGGAGACCCCGCAGCCCACATATCCCGTGCTCTACTTCCGTGGCGCTATGAACGACAACGCTGCCGACGAAGCCTCGCTCTTCACACAGACCGACGGTATCTACACCATCACTCTCGACAAGCTCATCGGCAACTTCAAGATCGCCGACGCAGACTGGGGCGTGCAGTTCTCGACCAAGAACACCACTATGGTGCTCGGCAGCGAGTACACTGTATCTGATGCCTCGGGCTTCGGTGGCGACATGGCTATCACCAACACTGCGCGAAATGTCACCATCACCTTTGATTACAACAACATGAAGCTCAAAATCGAAGGCGAGTACTATTCGGCCAAGCGTGGCTACGTTCTCAACAGCTCGCTCACTGATTCCAATTGGAGCCGGGCTGAAATGACAGATGACGGCAACGATCAGTGGGAATATGTTGTGACCCCGGTCAACGCAACCGGCGAATTGCAGATTATCGGGACCTACGATGGAGTTCCCACCCAGTACTATGGTAGCACGGACCGGGAAATCAGCGAGGAGAATCCCTCTATTGCCATGTACCCCGGAATGGCAAATCCTAAGTTCAGCCTTACTGCAGGTACAGAATACAAGTTTACATTTGATCCCGCACTGTTGACACTCACAGTGGCTCCCACCACAGAGCCTATCGAATATCCCGAGCTCTACTTCAGGGGTGGCAATGCCGGTTGGGATCCCGTAGAGGCCAATCTGATGACTCAGAGCGATGGCGTCTACACCTTCTCTATCGACAAGCTGTCGGCACCGTTCAAGATCGCTGACGCCGGCTGGTCTGCCGACAATTCGTGGACTACAGGCGACATGGCCATGGAACTCGATACCGAGTACACATGCTTCACTCAGGATAACTCACCCAACATGGGTATGGCCAACAATATCGTTGACGCAACCATTACGTTTGATTACAATACCAAGGCGCTCAAGATCACCGGTACAATAGACGATGTTCCCGTCGTTGTGGGTTATATCATCAAGGGCACATTCACCGATCCTGAATGGACCGCCTGCGAGATGGCTCCTGTGACCGAGAATGCGGCACGTGAGGCCGGTCAGACCTACTTCTATGAGTGCGAGCCCGCAGCCTCTACCGGCGTTCTGCTCATCGTCAAGACCGAGGACGGCGTCGAGAAGGCATGGTACAAGGCCGCCACAACCGACCTCCTGACCGCCAATGGTTCGGTGACTCTCTCGACCTCAGGCGCAGACAATCTCCAGTATGACTTCTCTAACTTCGATAAAGTCAAATTTGTCTTTGATCCCGAGAGCGGCGTGCTCACAACCACCGGTACCACCGGCATCGCCGGCATCGTAGCCGATTATGACGAGAATGCAGAGTACTACAACATGCAGGGAGTGCGCATAAGCGGTAAGCCCGCTGCAGGTCTCTACATCGTGGTTCGCGGTGCGGATGCTACGAAAGAATATCTTAGATAATATCCTCTGATTTACGATTACCGGGATCGCCCCGTCGGCATTGTGCCGACGGGGCGATCTGATTTCAGCGGATCTGTGCTGATGACTGCATTTTTGATGCAAATTCATTTTATAGTATCATCAATGATAATTTCTGTAAATCTGCGCAAGGCTTTTATCGGCCGGACTGCGCCCGGACGGTAATAAAAAGAGCGCCCGACGTGATGAGACGTCGGGCGCTTATATGTATGATGTCGGGGATGCTTATTTGAGCGCGTCTTTGACAGCGTCGTTGGGAACCATTTCTTCTTTGAATACGTAGGCTCCTGTCTTGGGCGATTTCACCATCTTGATGACCTTTGAGTAGGTGCGGCCTTCGCCCTTCTGAAGTGATGCAACGGTTTTCTTTGCCATATCTCAGTGGGTGCTTATTTGATTTCTTTATGAACGGTTACACGCTTAAGGATGGGGTTGTATTTCTTAAGCTCGAGTCTCTCGGTGGTGTTCTTGCGGTTTTTGGTGGTGATATAACGAGAGGTACCGGGCATACCGCTGGCCTTGTGTTCGGTGCATTCGAGGATAACCTGCACGCGATTACCTTTAGCTTTCTTTGCCATAGTTAGAATCCTATAACTTTAATGTCTTTTTGAGTGAGGAAGCCTTTCTGGGCAGCCTGATTCATGGCAGCGTTGAGGCCGAGTTTATTGATAGTGCGCAGACCTGCTGCCGAGATGGTCAGCGAGATCCAGATGCCTTGTTCAACCCAATAGAACTTTTTGTTAAACAGGTTGACGTTGAATTTGCGTTTGGTGCGGCGCTTTGAGTGCGATACATTATTACCCACCATCGCTTTTTTGCCTGTAATTTGACAAATCTTTGACATGGCTTTAACGTTTATCGTTTATTATCAGTTATTTTGTTGTGTCGGTGGCACCAATCGCAGGTCTCATATCGTCGTCGGGTGCATCATTTCCCGGCGGCTTTCAAGGATGAGCCACAAAACAGAGTGCAAAGTAACGATTTTTTTCGCACTTGAGCAAACTTTTGATTCTTTTTTATTTGTATCGGCGAATTTTTTTAGAAAAAACAGCATGAGGCCGCATCATGTCAGATGCAACCTCATGCGGGGCATTCCTAAAACCTGTTTTTTCAGCGCACGACCTTGGTCACACGGTGGCCTTGGCGTACGATATATACGTTGCCCGGAGTCATCTCGGCGACACGTATGCCTGTGACGGTGTATATCTCGACGGGCTCGAGGCTGTCGGGCTCTATGTCGTCGATGCCTGTCGTGGGATTGCCGTTGTTGTCGAGCAGCTCGACACTGCTGATCGAGTAGTCGTGGCCTTTGAGATAGAGGCCGTCGGCCTGCAGGTGGCGCAGCATGTCGTTGCCGTCGAGCGGACGGGCCCTGAGGGCCGGAGCATTGCTCTGCGACTTGCCGATTGTCATTTCGTAGACATTATCGTTGATTGATTCGTAATCAATTATCTTAGTATATTTGTCGTCGCCCTTGTCGAGATGGTTGTAGGCGACCTGTATCTCTGCACCGCTTTTGCAGTCGGAGAGTGTGATGCGCACGGTGTAGCCGTCGCGGGCGTTGGCAAAGAACGGAGCCTTGATCTGGAACATATTATTCCACGAGGCGACACTGTAGGGCATCATATGAGAGAAGAATGTATCGTCGAAATCATCTCCACCGGGATTGTCGCCGCCTTTATCGGGATAGAAAGCGAAGTCAAACGGGCCTTCGGGATACTGATAGTCGAGACCTGTGCCGGCATTGCCGTCGTATATCGTGCATTCGGTCGAGGTGGCTTTGATGCCGTTCTCGTTGAAGATCATGCAACGTCCGTTCTCGAGGATGTTGCCGCTGCCGTCGAACATGTCGCAGGTCTCGGCGTTGCCGCCGTTGCCTGTCCACGACCAGGCGAGCCAGCTGACATTTTTCTCGCGGGCATACTCGAGGATGCTCTCCCATGCCACGGGGCCGCCCTCGGGCCATGCCAGGTGGGCTTTGTGCTCATAGGCGATCTCGCCTATCAGCAGAGGCACGTCGAGCGCGAGGGCGTCGTCCATAAATCCGCGGGCTATCTCGGCTGTCTGACCCGACACGTGATACATGTGTATCGAGAACATGATGTTGTGCAGCGGATCGGCGTCGATGATCGCCTGCGCATGCCGGCCGTCGTCAGCCGAGAGCACCGAGGCACCCTGGCCATAGCCGGCGACATCGACGATGATAGTGCTCTTGATGCCGGCCTCGCGTATGCGTGTGACGGCCTGCACATAGCTGTCCGACCATTTTGCGGCGTCCTCGTCGCTCATCCATTCATTGGTGATGTTGAGTATGGCGGTACCGAGATGCGCGTTCATGACGTCGGCCATGCCGGCCCAGTAGTCGGCTGCGTTCATCAGGTCACCGGTGCTGTTTGATCCGGTCTCGTTGTGTGGCGAGAAGACGCCTATCAGTTTGTCTTTCTCGCACTCGAGGATTAGGCTCTCAAGGGTAGATCGGTCGGTGTAGCTGAGCCATCCGTTGCCGTCGCGCTCACTTGCCTTGCCGTCGCCTATATTGATGCGGATGGCGTTGCAGCCCCAGTCTTTGGCAGATTTGATGACCCCCCAGCTGCCTGTCTGCCATGCGTATGAGTAGTTGAGACCGCGCATCACGAATTCGTTGCCGTTGCCGTCGAGCAGGCGGGTCCCGTCGGTATGGAATCCTTTGGTGAGGTCGGGCTCTTTCTCGTTGGGATCGCGCTCTTTGCGGTCAAGGCGTATCAGCGACAGATTGCCGCTGCCCTGATTGAGCTGAAAACGCCATCCTTTGTTGAGATTTGCGATGAACGATGCTGTGATCTCGACGTCGAATGTGCCTGAGTTCTCGCCGTAGCCGTGGAAAACTTCGTTGCCCGATGTCCAGTCGCCGAATCCGAGCTGCACGTTGCAGTCGGCCTCGATATGCAGCGAGTATTTGTAGGCGGTGTTGTCGAGCAGGCCGAATGCCTCGGGATAGATCATCACCTTGTTTGCCCACTCGTTGCTGTTGAATGAGTGGGATCCCTGCCAGGGGAGTGACTTGACGTGCAGTGCTTCGGCCGAGGCATTTGTCGCAAATGCCATTAATAGGACAAGCATTGCAAAAATAGTACAGATTCTCTTCATGTGATTGATTTAAATGGTTTTATGGTATCAAAGGCACAGAAAGTGGCCTTCGGAGACAAAGTTCGGTAAATAAATGTGATAAAATTGTGCATATTTATACCGAAAATGACACTCTGCTGATTTAGAATTATATAATTTTTTATAAAATAGCTGTCAAATAATGGCCATTTTTGCTAAACCTTTGTTATCTTTGTACAATAATTCAATGAAATATAAAAATAGATGACAACATTCCAAGACCTCGGTGTGCGCGGGGATCTGCTCAAAGGCATAGCCGACATGGGTTTTGAGACCCCTATGCCCGTACAAGAAAAAGTAATCCCCACATTGCTCTCGGGCGACCATGATCTGGTGGCTCTGGCCCAGACAGGAACCGGCAAGACGGCAGCTTTCGGGTTGCCGGTGATACAACGCGTCGATACGTCGCGCCGCGTGCCACAGGCTCTTATCCTTGCCCCGACGCGCGAGCTGTGTCTGCAGATCGCCGGTGATCTCGCCGATTTCTCGAAATATACCCCCGACCTGCATCTGCTGCCTGTATATGGCGGCTCGAGCATCGAGAGCCAGATACGCTCGCTGCGCGAGGGCGTGCAGATCATCATCGCCACCCCGGGCCGACTGATCGACCTGATCAACCGTGGAGTGGTGAAGCTCGCCGATGTGCATACCGTGGTGCTCGATGAGGCCGACGAGATGCTCAACATGGGATTTGTCGACTCGATCAACGATATTCTGGCCCATGTGCCCGATGACCGCAAGATGCTGATGTTCTCGGCCACCATGCCTCCGGAGGCGGCCCGAATAGCCAAGCGATACATGCATTCGCCCGAAGAGATTGTGATCGGCACCCGCAACGAGGGCGCCAAAAACGTGCGTCACATATATTATATGGTGAACGCGCGCGACAAATATCTCGCGCTGAAACGTGTGGCCGATGACAATCCCAACATATATGCAATCATATTCTGCCGCACCCGCCGCGACACCCAGGAGATAGCCGACAAGCTGATCGCCGACGGCTACAATGCCGATGCCCTGCACGGCGACCTGTCGCAGCAGCAGCGCGACATCGTGATGAAAAAATTCCGTGACCGCGTGCTCACCCTGCTTGTGGCAACAGATGTGGCCGCACGCGGCCTTGATGTCGACGACCTTACCCATGTGATCAACTATGGCCTGCCCGATGATACGGCTGTATATACCCATCGCTCGGGCCGTACCGGCCGTGCGGGCAAGACGGGTGTGTCGGTGGCCATAATACATTCGCGCGAGAAAGGGCGCCTGCGCGAGATCGAACGTATCATAGGCAAGAAATTCGAGCGCTGCGAGGTGCCCACACCGCAGCATATCATCGAGAAGCAGCTATACAATCTTGCCGACCGTCTCGAACGTGTCGAGGTCAACGAGGCCGAGATTGACAAATACCTGCCCGGTGTGCTCAAGAAACTGTCGTGGCTGACTACCGAAGACCTGCTCAAACGGTTGCTTTCGCTCGAATTCAACCGTCTGCTCGATTATTACAAAGACGCGCCGCAGATCGACTTTATCGATGAGAAACCCGACCGCAAAGACCGTAAAGACCGCGCGCCACGCACCGATCACGACAAAGACCGCCGTACGGCCGAGCGTGGCATGGCCCGCATATATGTCAACGCCGGCAAGGCCGACGGATTCTTTGCCGGCAATCTGATCGAGCTGCTCAACCACAATGTGCCCGGGCAGCGTGTCGACGTGGGACGCATCGACCTGATGCCAGGCTACTCGCTGTTTGACGTTAAAAAGGGCGACGCGGCCCGTGCCGTGGCCGGCCTGACCGGTGCCGATTTCTTTGGCAAGCGTCTGTACAGCGAGATAGCTGTCGCCGACAAGGACTATGGCAAAGCCTCGTCGCGCAAGACACGCAAGGGCGGCGACGGCCATGACGAAAAGAAACGCAAGGCTCCTAAAACAAAACACCGCAAATGACCAGACCGATATTACTGCTGGCCGTGGCAGCGACGTGCATGACGGCCACCGCCCGCACTGCCGGCGAGATATTTGCAAGCGCTCCCGACAGGGTTATCAAGATGTTGCCACAGTCGACACGCCTCGATATGCTCGACTATTACCATTACGGCAGCGACAAGGCGTCGATGAACGCATTCGGCGGCGATGCCCGCGTGCTGTCAGAGTCGACGTCTGATCTGCATTGGCAGACATCAGACCGCGCCAACATGCAGCTTGCCGTGCTCACTGCCGGCAAAGATACGGTGGTGGCTGTGGTCGAGACTCTGCTCACGCCCGTGCCCGACAGCCGCATAGAGTTTTATGACAGCGACTGGCATGCTGTCAAGGCTCCGGTCAAAATGCCCGTGCGCGCCGACTGGCTCACCGACGAGGGGCGCCGCCATGCCGATGAGCTCGAGGTGGTGCTGCCTTTTGACTTTGTCGAGGCCCGATTTGACCTCGATGAGGGTCGGCTGATACTGACCAACAATGCCCGGTCGTATCTCACTGCCGACGAATATGAGCGCATCGAGCCGTGGATCAGACCACAGCTGGTATATTCAATATCGGGCACCGGAATCAAGGCTGTGAAATGAAAGGTGCCGAACGCGCGCTGACGCTGCTCGAATTCAACTCGCGCATAGGGCGGGCCCTGGCTGCCGCGCCCGAGCTGATAGAAGAGTGGGTGACCGCCGAGACAAGCGATGTGCGTGTGTCGGGCGGCCACTGCTATATGGAGCTTATCGACAAAGATGCGGCGACCGGTGTTGTCCGGGCACGTGCACGAGCCACGATATGGGCGTCGCGCTATGTGAGGCTGTCGGCGACATTCATTGACGCTACCGGCAGCCGGCTTGCATCGGGCATCAAAGTGATGGTGCGTGTGTCGGCAAACTTTCATCCGGTCTATGGCCTGTCGCTAAATATCACCGACATAGATCCGTCGTACACGCTCGGCGACCTGTTGCGTCGTCGTCGCGAGATACTGGCACGCCTCGAGAGCGAGGGAGTGGTCGACCGTAACCGCTCGCTCGTATGGCCCGATGTGCCGTCGCGTGTCGCCGTCGTCTCGGCAGCCGGTGCCGCCGGCTACGGTGATTTTATCAATCAGCTTTATACCAACCGCTATCACCTGCGGTTCTCGACCACGCTTTTCGAGGCTGTGATGCAGGGCGAACGCACCGTGCCGTCGGTGATGCAGGCTTTGGGCGAGATCTATGCCGAGCACGACGCCTATGACTGTGTGGTGATTATCCGCGGCGGAGGTGCCACGGGCGATCTCGCATCGTTTGACGATTACGAGCTGGCAAGACTGGTGGCGATGTTCCCGCTGCCGATAATCGTCGGCATCGGCCATGAGCGCGATGTCACCGTGCTCGATTATGTGGCCAATATGCGTGTGAAGACGCCGACCGCCGCCGCCGAGTGGCTCATCGGCCGTGGTGCTGACGCCTTGGCCGAACTTCGCGATACCGGCGCTGAAATCATGCGGCTGGTCAACAGCCGTCTGCAGCAGTCTCACCGGCGGCTTGACTCGATCGCCGGCGAGTTGCCCCCGCTCACACGCGGTATAATAGCCCGCATGCGCATGCGCGTGGGCGACGAGGCCGCCGAGCGCATCACACAGCTGGCGTGCGATTGTCTGCGCCGGCAGTCAGACCGACTCAGATCTCTGGCCGAACTGATAGATACCCTCTCGCCCGAGGCCACATTGCGACGTGGATTCTCGATCACACGTGTCGACGGACGTGCCGTGACAGATTCGGCCTCAGTGCCTGCCGGCGCAGTCATCACTACGACGCTGGCTTCCGGACAAATCCGGTCGACCAAGGTCTGAGAAAGCGTCGTCTTATGATGCCTTTATCTGAGTGTTAAATAAGTTACATATATGTTACAAACAATATACATATTGGTTAAACATGACATATTGTAACAATCCTGTAACAATTTTGCATATTTTTAATAGCTTGTAAATCAGAGGTATATAATTGTAAAATCTGCGAAATTTCTCCATTAACGTTTCTTAACGTTAAAAACCTTGACAAAGGACTGTTTTTGGCCCAAATTTGTGATGTCGAAAGACAAAAACAAAAGCTAATTCAGAACAACTGCTAAAAAAGTACTGTCATGAGAACCGAGAAATTTCAAACCAACCTGATGAACCTTCAGAGCAATCTGCTCAACTTCGCGTACATGCTCACATCAAACCGCGACGACGCCTATGATCTGCTGCAGGACACCACCCTCAAGGCGCTTGACAACGAAGACAAGTACACCGACAACACCAACTTCAAAGGCTGGGTCTTCACCATCATGCGCAACATCTTCATCAACAACTACCGCCGCAGCTCACGTGCCGCCACGGTCGTTGACACCACCGAAAACCTCTACCACCTGAACCTCTCGCAGGACTCAGGTCTGGAAACTCCCGAGGGCTCGTTCCACGCCTCGGAGATCACCGACGCCATCGACTCGTTTGCCGACGAGTACCGCATCCCATTCTCGATGCACGTGGCCGGCTACAAATACAACGAGATCGCCGAGCACATGAATCTGCCGCTGGGCACCGTGAAGAGCCGCATATTCTTCGCCCGCAAAAAACTGCAGGAGCAGTTTGCCGACTACCGCGGCTGAGCCGCCCCGAGACTCATGACACAGATTAAATGATTAAATCTATGCTATAAGTACATACAAGGTTTTCCCAATAATATATAACCGCCGGAGCATGACCGCAATGCTCCGGCGGTTCTCATATATCGGCCGGACATCAAAAAACAGATAAAAAATTTGCTGTTAAACGCAAATCGTGTATCTTTGTAATCTCATCAACTTTACGAGATATTATGACCTTTACCGAAAAAGCCAACGAGATATTTGACAAATGCGTGCAGGCATATCACATCACCGACGATATAGACGCCCCGGTGCCCAACCCATATGCCGAAGGCAGCGAGGAGTATGTGCTCTTTGAGAAAAATCTTATCGACGCGCGCCAATGGCACATGGAAGACGTGATACGTGACCCGCAGATCGACCCTGTCGAGGCCCTCGATCTAAAGCGCCGTATCGACCGCTCAAACCAGGAGCGCACCGATATGGTCGAGGAAATTGACACGCGTTTCCGCGACCGATATGCAGATGTCATACCTGCAGCCGATGCTACGATCAATACCGAGACACCGGCATGGGCAATCGATCGACTGTCGATTCTCGCGCTCAAGATCTATCATATGGCGGCCGAGGTGGCCCGCACCGATGCCTCTGACGAGCATCGCGCCCGCTGTGCCGCCAAACTCGACGTGCTGCAGCAGCAGCGCACCGATCTGTCGCAGGCCATCGACACGCTGCTCGACGACATCGCCGCCGGCCGAAAGTTCATGAAGGTCTACCGCCAGATGAAGATGTATAACGACGCCGACACCAATCCGGTGCTTTATGGCGCAAAATAATCTGCGCTCGGGCAACGACCGCGGCCTGATCAACGTGCTTTTGGCACGCTTCTCGGCCTTTGGCGATGTGGCGATGACCATACCGGTGGTCTACAGCGCCTGCCGGTGCTATCCCGACATCAACTTCGTGATGGTCACCCGACCGGCGATGACTGGAATGTTTGTGGGGGCGCCGTCAAATCTCACTGTGATCGGGGCCGATGTCAAGTCAGACTACAAGGGCGTGCGTGGCATAGCCCGTCTGATGCGCGGTCTGATCGACAAATACCGCTTTGATGCGTTTATCGACCTGCATGATGTGTTGCGCACACGTGTGATGGGCGTCATATGCCGTCTGCACGGCATAAAAGTGTCGCGTCTCAACAAGGGACGTGCCAATAAACGTGCGCTCACCCGCACCAACAATAAGGTGATGCTGCCGCTGATCTCGCAGCGTGCCCGTTATCGCGAGGCTTTCTTCAAGATGGGGCTGCCGCTGTCAGAACGTTTTGCCGGGCTGTTTGACGGTCGCGGCAAGGCTGATCCGACGCTCTTCGCCGATATTACAGGTCCCAAACCAGCCGGCGAGCGCTGGGTGGGGATAGCTCCCTTTGCCGCACATGCCGGCAAAGTATATCCTCCCGAACTGATGCGGGAGGTCGTGGGCGAGCTGGCATCGCATGCGACGATCAGGGTGTTTCTGTTCGGCGGCGGTCAGGAAGAGAGCCGCATACTCGATGAGTGGGCCGCCGATCTGGGCGTGACATCGCTGGCCGGCAAACGCTATGGGTTCACGGCCGAGCTGGCTCTGCTCAACCATATGGATGTGGTAGTGAGCATGGACTCGGCCAACATGCATCTGGCGTCGATCGCCGGAGCGCCGACCGTGAGCGTGTGGGGCGCTACACATCCCTACTGCGGATTCAAGCCCTGGCGGCAGAGCGACTCTGATATGATACAGCTGCCCATGACATGCCGTCCGTGCTCGGTGTTTGGCAACAAACCCTGTCACCGTGGCGACTATCTGTGCCTGCGGGCTATCAAACCCGAGGTAATAATCAAAAAGATCAAAGAACATATAGATTGATGGCTGACGAATTTGACATACGCGATCAGGCCGCCGCATCGCAGGGTGACGGGGATTTTGAGCGGGCCCTAAGACCGGGACAGTTCGAGTCGTTCAACGGCCAGGAGAAAATCGTTGAAAACCTGCGTGTCTTTGTGGCTGCGGCACGTATGCGCCACGAAGCTCTCGACCATATACTGCTGTATGGCCCTCCGGGCCTGGGCAAGACCACTCTGGCCGGCATCATATCGAATGAGCTGGGAGTAGGTTTCAAGGTCACGTCGGGCCCGGTGCTCGACAAGCCGGGCGACCTGGCCGGCATACTCACATCGCTTGAGGAGAACGATGTGCTGTTTATCGACGAGATACATCGCCTGAGCCGGGTGGTAGAGGAGTATCTCTACTCGGCGATGGAAGACTATCGCATCGACATAATGATAGACAAGGGCCCGGGAGCGCGCAGCGTGCAGCTGTCGCTCAGCCCGTTCACACTGGTCGGAGCCACGACGCGCAGCGGTCTGCTGACGTCGCCTCTGCGCGCGCGATTCGGCATCAATTGCCACCTTGAGTATTACGACCACAAGGTATTGCGTCGCATCATACTGCGTAGCGCCGGACTGCTGCGGGTGCGGTGTACCTCGGATGCCGCCGACGAGATAGCCATGCGCAGCCGTGGCACGCCCCGTATAGCCAACGCGCTGCTGCGTCGCGTGCGCGACTTCGCCCAAGTCAAGGGCTCGGGCGAAATTGATCTCGAGATAGCACGATACTCGCTCGAGGCGCTCAATATCGACCGTTATGGCCTTGACGAGGTCGACAACAAGATACTCAATACAATCATTCAGAAATTCCACGGCGGCCCGGTGGGCCTGTCGACCATAGCGACGGCTCTCGGCGAGGACCCCGGTACTATCGAAGAGGTCTATGAGCCGTATCTGATCAAGGAGGGATTTATCAAGCGCACTCCGCGCGGACGCGAGGTGACGCCTCTGGCTTATGAGCATCTCGGCTCCAAGCGTCCGGGCGATGACTTCGGTCTGTTCGGCATCACTTCGATGTAATTTCTGATTTCCGTTAAGAGAAGGTAAAAAAATGGCAGGAATAAAATCTTTGGCCAAAGATACGGCTATATATGGTGTGAGCTCGATCGTGGGACGCTTTCTCAACTGGTGTCTCGTGCCGCTATACACCATCACGTTCCCGGTGGCCGAGTATGGCGTGGTGACGTTTGTCTACTCGATCGTGGCGCTGGCACTGATCATCCTCACTTATGGAATGGAGACGGGCTACTTCCGTTTCGCCAATCACGAGCGTTGGAAAGACCCCATGGAGGTCTACTCGACATCGCTTATATCGCTGGGCTGCACGTCGACGCTTTTTGTGGTGATCGTGGCGGCCTTTCTTTCGCCGATAACCGTGGCGATGGAGTGCGCCGGACATCCGTCGTATGTAATGATGATGGCCGTGTGTGTGGCCATAGACGCCTTTCTGGCAATACCTTTCAGCTATCTGCGCTATAAAAAGCGACCGATGCGGTTCGCGACCCTGCGACTGATCA
>JAUNGA010000003.1:14438-73005 GCA_030524765.1 Bacteroidales bacterium
ATAGGCCTTAATCTGTTTTTTATCTTGCTGTGTCCCCGGCTGATGCGGGTGGCTCCGTCGACAGTCGACTGGTTTTACGATCCGGCGTTCGGTATCGGATACATTTTTCTGGCCAACCTCATCGCGTCAGCCGTCAATCTGGTGCTGATGGTGCCCGAGCTGACAGGTTTCAGATGGCGTTTCAACGGCCGTCTGCTGCGCGAGATGCTGGTCTATTCGGCACCCCTGCTTGTACTCGGTGTGGCCGGTATCATGAACCAGACCATAGACAAGATACTCTATCCGACGCTTGCGGCCGATCGCGGCGACGCCCTCGAGGGGCTCGGTATCTACGGCGCCAACTACAAGATAGCAATTGTGATGCTGATGTTCATACAGGCATTCAGATTTGCTTACGAACCCTTTATATTCGCCCGTAACAAAGAGGGCGGCGACGGTAAATATCAGGCCTATCGCGATGCCATGAAATATTTTGTGCTCTTCGGACTGCTGATATTCATGGGTGTGATGTTTTATATCGACATCATCAAGTATTTTATTTCGCCGCGATATTTCTCGGGACTCAAGGTTGTGCCTATCGTTATGATGGCCGAGCTTTTCTTCGGTATATTCTTCAATCTGTCACTGTGGTACAAGCTCACTGACAAGACTGTGTGGGGCATGTGGTTCTCGCTGCTCGGTCTGGCTGTCACGCTCACTCTCAATATCATACTCGTGCCTCGCATCGGTTATATGGGATGCGCATGGGCGGCCCTCTGCTCATACGGCACAATGATGGTGACAAGCTACTTTGTGGGCCGGGCCAAACATCCGATCGGATATGAGACGGGCCGCATACTGTCTTACTTTGCCATAGCGGCGTTGCTTTACGTCATAGGCATGTATTGTCTGACACCCTGGCCGGTGGCCAACGGCATAATACGGTTCTTTATCCTCGCCGGTTTTGTGATTGTGATAATCAGGCGCGAGCCGGTGCCTATGCCCGATCGCATGAGACGTATATTGCGCATACGATGAAGGTCACGCTCGTAAATCACAGTGATTCTCTCGGCGGGGCCTCGGTGGTGACCTATCGTCTGATGCATGCCCTGCGGCGTCTCGGTGTCGATGCACGTATGCTCGTGACATCAAAGACCACCGACGACCGGGCTGTGACTCAGGCCGCTTCACGACTGCGATCACGGCTGCCGTTTCTGGCCGAGCATCTCGAGATCTTTATCGGGAACGGACGCTCGCGGGCCGATCTGTTCAAGGCATCGATAGCTACCGCAGGCCTGCCGCTGAGCCGTCATCCGCTTGTGCGCGATGCCGATGCGGTGATTCTCAACTGGGTCAACCAGGGCATGCTGTCGCTCGGCGAGATCGGCCGTATAGCCTCGGCAAAGCCAACGGTGTGGACAATGCACGATATGTGGAATATGACCGGAATCTGTCATCATGCCGCCCTGTGCGGGCGCTATCTCGACCGATGCTGTGATTGCCCGCTGTTGCACTCGTCGGCCGGACCGCACGATCTGGCGGCACGTACATTTGACCGCAAGATGGAATTGTATCACAGACGGCGCATACGGTTTGTCGCTGTGAGCTCGTGGCTTGCCGACCGTGCCCGCGGCAGCGCACTGATGCGGGATGCCGATATAGAGATGATACCCAATCCGTTTTTTGTCGACGAAGCCGCCGCCCCTGTGGCTATGACCCGGGCCGATGCCGGATTGCCCGCAGAGGGACGGCTGGTGGTGATGTGCGCGGCGCGGCTTGACGATCCTGTCAAGGGGTTGCCTATCGCAGTCGAGGCATTCAACCGGCTCGGCCGTACCGACATCATCCCAGTCTTCGTGGGCGCTCTGCGTGATCCCCGGGCTCTCGACGGGCTGCAATGTCGGTTTATACGCACCGGGCCGATAGACGATCCCGAGCGTCTGCGTGCGATCTATCACCATGCCTCGGCTGTGCTGTCGACCTCGAGCTATGAGTCGTTTGGCGCGACACTTGTAGAGGGGCAGGCCGCCGGCTGTGTGCCCGTGGCGTTTG
Organism: Bacteroidales bacterium; assembly: GCA_030524765.1. Lineage (GTDB taxonomy): Bacteria > Bacteroidota > Bacteroidia > Bacteroidales > Muribaculaceae > CAG-873. The sequence goes on from JAUNGA010000003.1 coordinate 16,470, forward strand.
CCCACGACGGCCGTGCCGACATCGTCATCGACGGTAAGACCGGCTATACCGCCGACTATCCTGATGCGGCAGGCATATCCCGGGCGATAGCCCGTGCTGTCGATGATCCCATACCCCCCGAGCAGCTTGCCGGACATGCCGGACTGTTTTCGTGGCAGCATGTCGGGCGTCGCTATATCGATCTGATACAGTCGATGCTGTAACAGCACACCCCGTGCCATCGGGTGGCACAGGGTGTGGATTATGGTTGAATGTAGCGAAGCCTACTGCTCGGCATAGCTGAGTACGGTAGGCGACTCTACATCGACTCCATACTCACGGGCACGTTCAAGGATAGCTCGTGCCAGTTTAGGTTTCAGATCTTCAGGACAATATCTGAAGTAAGCCTCGGCGGCACGCACATGTGCAGCGTCGGGCATGGGGTATTCGCGTCGCTCGGGCAACCCGTATATAGAGTCGGGCAGCACCTTGCGTTCGGTATCTGTAAGACGATCATTCATAATATTCATCTTTTGTATTCTGCCTATTAAAACGCCTGTTGTCTGACTAAAGTTTTCAAACTTCTTGCGTCGAAGCAAAAAAAGTGCTACCTTTGCATCCGCAAGGCGGGGCGTAGCGCAGTCCGGTAGCGCACCTGGTTTGGGACCAGGTGGTCGCAGGTTCGAATCCTGTCACCCCGACCAAAAACGGCCGCAAGTATCCGAATATGGTACTTGCGGCCGTTTTTGGTATAGTCGGGTATCGGTCCGGCAAGATTTCCAAGGGCCGGGCTCTAAAATGCCCGGCGCCCGGGTCGATGATCGACTCGGGCGCCGTATGTCGGGGTGTACCCCGGAGCAGAATCGAACTGCTATCAAAAGTTTAGGAAACTTCTATTCTATCCGTTGAACTACCGGGGCGTAGTGCAAAGGTAGCAATTTTTGTGATTCTGTGCAAAATCTTTTATGAAATGGTCTGCGCATCGTCGGGCAAAGGCCCATAGCGGCGAATTGAGCGTCGACGGATAGTGGCTGTGACCCACCAGGCTGTCAGGAAGTAGATGCCGGTCAATATCCACATGGCTATGTAGGGCCGGGCCGACTCGGCGAGGGTGGCGCCGTTGGAATTGATGCGTATGAAACCCTCGACACCCCAGGTGGCAGGCACGAGATTGCCCATCCAGGTCCAGAAGTCGTTCATGGCATAGCGGGGCCACGTCAGTCCTGACAGGAAGAGGAACAACACCGATGTAAAGACTATTATCGGGAAGGCACTCTCTCGCTCTTTACAGAGATATTGCACTGTCTGGCCGAACATTGCTGTCGACAGCAGCAGCGGGAAGATGAAGAGCAGATAGTCGACCGGGTCACCTTGGTGCGGCAGACCGAATATCTCGGGGATATATCGCACGACATAGATTGTCAGCGGGATGTAGAATATGACGTAACACAGGGCCTTGCCCCATACGATGGCAGATGCCGACAGATCGTCGAGCATCATCGGGTCGGTGCCGTAGAATCTGCGTCGACGCTCGCGCGATGTACCTGAGATAAAGCATATACCGAGCACCATGCTCTGCTGCAGTATCAGTATGACAATGCCGGGCATGACAAACGAAGCGAAGCCCTGACCGGGATCGCCCAGGAATGTGTTGGCGGTATTGACCGGCAGTCCCGATATGCCGAGCGCCGACACACCGGTGGCCTGCAGGCGTGTCATGGTGATGTCAGAGGCGAGTTTGAGCTGCAGGTCGGTGAGAGCCGACAGGTAGGCACGGTATCGCAGCAGCAGGCTTACCTCGGCGTAGAACGGCACCGTGGCCTGTTCGCCGCGTACGATTTTTTTCTCGTAGTCTGACGGTATCTCGAGTATGCCGAATACCTTCTGCGAGGCAAAGAGGTCTTTGGCCTCGCCCATGTCGGTGCAGTAGTCGTATATGGCCACCGATGGCGATGCCTCGAGACTGCGCACGAGTGTGCGCGATGATGGCGTGCACGAATTATCGACCACGGCTATCGGCATTTTTGTGACAATCTCGGGATTGTAGATGAGTGTGTAGACTACCGGATACACCAGCGGCAGGGCTATGAAGAAGAGCATCACACCTACATCGTCGAGTATCATGGTCCACTCGCGCCTGAAAGCCAGACCAAGCTGAACGAACCAGTTGTGACGTCTGTTTTTATCTGTTGTCTTGCTCATTTCCGTAACGATTTATGGTACATAGACCGGTTTGAGGCATGCCCGGCGCAGACGCCACAGCAGTGTGGCGGCAACAAACGGGAAGATGATGAGCGCCACATAATACATGCGCGCATAGTAGACCGGGAATGCGTCGAGACCTACCGTAAAGTAGATGAGCATCATATAGCGCACCGGCACGAGGTAGGAGAAAATGGCTATGGGGCCGTACATATTCTGTACCGGGAACGATATGCCGGCAAACGAGAACGACAGTATGCCGATCAGCGCGCAGCAGGTGAATGCGAGACGCGGGTTGGGCAACACGCAGGTGATGAACAGCGCGAATGCCATCGACGCGATTATAAACAGTTCTATCGCCAACGACATCGCCCACAGGTCTCCGCAGGGGAAGTGGTTGTAGCAGAACATCAGCGCGAGGCAGAACTGGCTCACCACACTCCATACCACAAAATGTGGCAGCAGCTTGGCGGTGACGGCCACGGTGATGTGGTCGTGTGCCGATGCGAGCCACTGTGCCGAGGTGCCCTGTTTGATTTCAATAGTGATCGAGAATACCGTCATCAGATAGATCATCAGACCGAGCACCGCGAATATGAATGTGGGTGACAGATAGATCGCATAGCTCAGCCATGGATTGCCTATAGGATGATCCTGTATGACCACCGGTTGCAGCAAAGGTCCGACACTGGTGTCGCTCATGCCGGCCGAGACGAGCAGAGTGCGTACCACCGACCCCGATGTGGTCACGGCGACGGTTTTGAACCCCTTGAATGTGAGGGTGCCGGGGACGAAGTAGGTCAGATTGTTGTAATACTCAAGAGTCGGGGTCTTCCCGGCGAGTACGTCGCGCTCGAAGTTGTCCGGAATGACAAAGAATCCGAATATGTCGCCTGTGCGTATATCATCCATCGCGTCGTCATAGCTCTCGCAATGTCTGCTTACGTCGATAAGCTCGGTGGCGCCCAGCGAGCGCGTTATCGAGCGCGACATGGTCGAGTGGTCGAGATCGACGACGGCGGTAGGCACCTTGAGAGGCAGGCCCTCGTTGAGCAGGCTCACAAAGAAGAGTGCCATGAATACGGGCACGACAATCATGCCGCCAAGATACATCTTGCGCGAGCATATGCGGCCGATCTCGCGGCGCACCGTCTGCCAAAATCCTACGTCAATCATCTCATCATGATGTTATTTGTCGTAGATGATCGACATGCCGGGGCGCAGACCGTCGACTTGTCCGGCAGGACGGGCCTTGATCTCGAATGTGCGGCTGTCCCACGAACCGTTTGATTTGGTCGAACGCCATGTGGCGTATGTGCCCATGTCGCGGATGTAGTAGACCTCGGCTTTGATCTTTTTCTGACCGAGAGCGGGTACCATCACCTCTATTTCCTTACCCATCGGCAGGTCTTCGAGCAACTCCTCGCGCACGTTGAAGGTGATCCAGCGCTTGTCGTTACGCAGCAGGCTTATGATAGGTGTGCCCATGGCCACGAGTTCGCCCGGCTCGGGGTATATCTGGTCGATTGTGCCGTCGTTGGGGGCTGTCAGATAGCTGTCTTCGAGCACGGCGTTTACCTGGCTGACAGCGCCGCCGGCAGCCTGCACCATAGCGGCTGTCGACTCTTTGTCTTCGCTCTGTGCGCCGGCCTTGGCAAGCGAGAGATTGCTCTGTGCTGTGGCGAGTGCGGCCTTGCTGCCATCGTAGGCGGCCTTGGCCTCGTCGCGTTTCTGCTCGGAGATCACACCCTCTTTATATAGGTTTTCCATGCGGTCGTATGTCTTTTTGGCGATTGTCACCGCGGCCTGTGCCTGTGCCACCATGTCTGATGCGGCCTGTATGATCTGGCGGCGTGTGCCGGCATCGACCTTGCGGTTCTGTGCACTGGCCACCTCTTTCATAGCCTCGGCTTGTGTGAGCTGGGCCTCGACCACACCCGAGTGGATGTGCACGAGTGTGTCGCCTGCATGCACCGTGTCGCCCTCCTCGACAAAGAATTCGACAACGCGGCCGGGCAGTTTGCCCGATATGCGCACTGTGGTGCCTTCGACCTGTCCTTCGACGATATTGTCGGGGTGGTTGAGGCACAGAAATCCGATTACGGCGATTATGGCTGCCGCCAGCACCACTATTCCCATTGTGATGAGCAGCGAGCGCTCGGCTTTCTGCTCTTTGGGCTGAGTCTGAGATGAATTGTTATCGTTTGCCATTTTAGGTCAGATTTTTTTACGTTGAGCGATGATTTCAATAAAGGGTGCCGAGACACTTCGACAGATACACGTTGCAGAGCCGCACGTCGATCATGGCGTCGATCTGCTCTGAGTGGGCCTTGAGCCATGCGGTCTGAGCCTCGAGCACATTGTCGGTTGTGGCCATGCCTTCGCGGAACGCGAGATTGGCGCAGCGCAGGTTTTCGTTGGCCTGGGCGAGATTGGCCTCGGTCATATTGTATGTCTTGTAGGCTTCGGTGGTCTTGAAAGATGCCTGTTGCACCTGCAGGTCGACGAGAGTGCGGGCATCGTCGAGCTGCAGCCGCATTACGGTCTCGTCGACCTCGGCGGCCCGATAACGGTTGTAGTTGCCGCCCCAGTGCCATATCGGCACGGTGACCGAGACGCCTACCGAGAAGGCTCCCTTGAATTTCTTGCTGAATCCGTCAAACATGTTCGGGTTTGAGAAGCTGTATGCGCCTATGAGTGCCACGTTGGGCAGCATCTCGGCCATGGCGAGACGTTTTTTATGGCCCATGATGCCTACGCCCAGACGTAGAGCCTCGAGATCGGGGCGACGGGCATAAACGTCGGCCATGTTGTAGCTTGTGGCTACCTCGGCGGTCAGTTCGGGAGAATCCTTGTCTTCGTCGGCGAGAGTGAAAGTCTCGTTGACCGGCAGGCCACATACCTGTGCGAGAGCCATGCGGCTCAATACGAGTCCGTTTTCGACCTTGGTGAGATCGACCTGAGCCGAATTGAGCTTGACATCGACGCTCAATACATCGCTGCGCGTGACTACGCCCTGGTCAAACATCAGATGCACGTTGTGCGACAGCGAGTCGAGCAGATTGACATAGCTGCTGGCCAGACGGTATTTGGCCTTGAGCGACACCACCTGCCAGTAGGCCGCGTCGACGGCATAGATCACATTCTCGACCTCGCTGAGATGCATCTGCCGGGCCACCTGCTCGGCGTCGCGGGTGATATTGTTCATGGCTACGATCTTGCCTCCCATAAAGATCGGCTGAGTGAGAGTGATCGCACCGAAGAAGACATTATGTATGTCGTAGGTCATCGCCTCTTTGGGTATCAGGGCCACCTCAGAGGGTATGTATTGCCCGTCGGGCCCTTTGACCGGCATACCTGTTGCCGGATCGGTCACGAGGTTGAACTGATAAGACCCGGTCTTCGGATCGAAAGATTTGGTCGGCAGCAGCTGATCTTTGTCAAAAATTGAGATCTCGCGCTGATTATAGACATAGCCGCCGGCAAAGTCGATGGCAGGCAGGTAGGCTGCAAAGGCCTCCTTGTTCTGATACCCGGCTTTGCGAATGTTGCTGCGGGTGATCATCAGCTGCTTGTTTGACTCGATGGCCATGTTACGGCACGAGTCGAGCGTCACCGGCCCTTCAATAGCCAGTGCCGCAGCTGTGCCGCATGCCATGAGTGTGATGAAGGCTTTAAACCTCATAGTGGTATATTAATAGTTTGAAACGTTCGTTAAACAGACTCCTATTAATTTAACCCGTATGTCGGATAAATGTTGATAGGCAGTCATTGAAAAATCAATTTACAAGGTCTGTTTGACTGTCACAAAAATAGTACTACTAAGCCTAATTGCAAAGTCCAATTGGATAAAATGCCCGAAATTGGATAAAAAGTCCAAAAAAATAAGAGCAGCCGATCCAGTGGTCGGCTGCTCTGTGGTGTCTCTTAGAGAAAAATGAGAGAGATCAGCGTATGATGATCTTATCGGTGGTATTGCCCTGACGGCGGATGTAGATACCCGGTGCCGAGGGTTCGGTGATGCGTATGCCGCGCAGGTCATAATATTCGGCAGGCGTGTCGGTGGCATCGGTGTTGATGTCGCGTATGCCGGCGGCTACGTTGACATAGTCATCAAATACCGAGTGTGTGAGCGGCTGCCATTGGTCGGTCTCGAGATCCAACGCCGATAAGGTGTATTCGAGGGGATATGCTGTCGTGGAGTCATATACTACCTCGCCTTTGAGCCAGTCAAAAATCTCTTCGACACCGTCAGCTGTCTCTGACGAGTATATCAGTGTCTCAAGCCCATAGGCGTCATAGTGGTATTTTTCGGTCGAGACCATGGTGCCTTCGGTGGCGCTGACAGTGGTGAGATTAAATTCCGCGCTGCCGTTGTCATCGATGATTCTGAGGCTTTCGGTCGATCTGATGCCTTCGTCCGGCAGGTCGAGCACGAGATTGTATGAACCCTTGTCGTCGGGGTAGGTGGCCGACACCGGTCCTATACGATCACCCTCAGACCAGTATGTGGCCGATTTGATGCGGTTGTTGACAGAGGTGAGGTCGCTGATTGACGTGAGCTGTCCGTCGGTGCGATCCCAGACGATGTCGGTGTATTTTTCGCCGTCGCCCCATACGGGCTGAAAATTGTTGTCGAGAGTCAGCACGCGCTCTTCGACTTCAGTGGCGCGTCCGTCGGCGCCATATTTTACGGTGAAACGCTGTACGGCCTCGTAGGCATTGCCATACATAGTCTGCACTTCTACCGAAGTGATCGATCCCTGTGCATTGCGCTCGACGATGCGGCGGTAGGTGTTGCCCGAGTAGTTCCATTCCACGCCGGTCCAGAAACCTTGATTGTTGTCGATGATCAGCGATTTGACAATGGGATCGTATTTACGTTCGATTATCTCAGACTTTGTCCATACGGTGCCGTCGGCACTGGTCTCGGTGAGCTGGGTCGTGCGCATGCCGTTTGCGTCGTAAGTATTGGTGGTGCGAGAGTATTCGTCCCAGTCGTTGCCTTCGGCCGGAGCTGACACGTGGGTCAGTACATGGCCCTCGCTGTCGTAGGTGTATGAGTTGACTGATGACGCCTCCCATTTACGGCCTGTCCAGTCAAAGATCTTTTCGGTGCCGGCACGCCACAGCTCGTTGGCCTTGGCTGCTTCGTGTTGAGAAGCCTTATGTATCCCGAGACGGTTGTGATGCAGGCTATGCATTGTCACGGGCGAGGCTGCCTGAGCCGATACGGCCAATGCGATAGCAGAAGAAAGAAGTAAAAATTTGCTCATATATTTTCTGTTATAGATTGATTTATCAATTGGTATGATAGACATATCAGTGCAAATTTACAACAAAATCTGATAAAATCGTTTATTTTCGGGTCATAATGTTACGATAATTGCATAAAGCGGATATGGCTATCTGATTTGCGATTATATAAAAGAATACCTAACTTTGCGTCACCGCGCGAAAACCTTGGTGAAATTGATTCGGCGTAAGATCCAATTACCCCGACACAGTATCCGTAGAATGGCGAGCTGTACATGCATTCAATATCTTAAAACTAAATCGAGACTTAATCAAAAGTGTAAACATATGCCCGGATTTTTACTAAAAACCTTATTTATTACCGCTGCAGTTGCAGCAACGCTGTCGGCCGGAGCCGAGGAGCGCTCTTTCACGATTGCATTTGGTGCCGACGAGGTATCAACCAATACTCTCACCAATGATGACTTTGTCGGCGCGGTGCGCTCGGGCAAGTCTTATATCGCCGATGTGACGAGTGTCGTGGCGGTCTTTCCTGAGAAAGACGGCATAAAACTGTCATCATCAAAAACAGCCGGTGGGTTCAACATCCATCTGGCCGATGGCGCGCAGATTGTGGCCAAACGCATTGAGGTCGAGGCGTGGCGTTATGACAATCAGCGGGATGAGGATGCAGGCCTGTATATCAACTCTGAGCCACTCGACATACCGTCGCTTACGCCTGAGACATATACCGTGACGTTGCCGACACGCCCCGAGACTACGGTCACCAACCTGATTGTCAAGGCCGACAAACGTGTCTATATCTCGTCGATCACAGTCGTTTATGACAGCTCGCACGGCACGGTCGACGATGAGCGTCAGACAGTGGCCACACCGGTCTTTACGCCCGGAGGCGGTACTGTGACTCTCGGAACGTCGATCGAGATCGCGTGTGCGACCGATGGCGCTACCATATATTATACGCTCGACGGCTCTGAGCCTACAACCCGGTCAGAGGTCTATACCGGGCCTATTGTGGCCGATGAGGATATCCTTCTGCAGGCGTTTGCCTCAAAAACGGGAATGGACGACAGCGAGACGGCCTTTGCGTCGTATCGCGTGATCGAGGTCGGTGAGGGTGCCACAGCCTATACATTCAATTTTGCCGAGCCTGAGACGCTGAATCCCTCGATACCGGCTCCGGCTCAGGGCGAGAGTGTGCTGCTCGACGGCCGGACGTTTTCGCAGGGCGAAGTATCGGTGACATTCAAGGCCGGCGAGACGGGCAACACCCACGTGCGACTTTACGGCTCGTATGATGCGGGTTGTGACCTGCGTATCTACGACGGTGAGAGCATGACCGTGCGATCGCTCAATGCATCGCTGATGATCACTTCGATAGCCTATGACATATCATTCAGCGGCACGTCAGATGTCGACATGTATCCGTCGGCAGGCCGATATGACTGGCTCGATACAGCATGGTATGCCGACGGCGAGACGGTCACCGATGTCACACTCACATCAATACAGCAGAGCCGCATGTCGGCCATGACGGTGGTGGTGGAGCCTACGTCGGGTGTCGATGATGTTGCGGTCGATGCTCCTGCCGATGCCGTCTATGTCGATATGACGGGCCGACGCATCGGTGCCGGCGCTCTTGTGCCGGGCGTTTATGTGCGCGTCGCCGGTGAAAAAGCAGAGAAGATCGTGGTGAACTGATTGAGACTTGTGTATTAACCGACACATTATAATATATAATGACAGCGGGCTGCGTCGCAAATGTGAGACGCAGCCCGCTGTCATTTCTGAGGGGTGTATTTATTTCTTGACAAATTTGTGCGCCGGAGCGTAGTCGAGCTGGATCATGGGTACGGGTGTCACCGTGGTGTCGGTAGCGGCGGCATCGAAAGCCTCGGCCGGATAAATGCCGGCTGCGATGACATCAGCCGCAGGATTGACAAAGTAGACAGCATCGGCGCCTGAGCGTGCGATTGCGTTGAGCGCTTCGGTTGTGGGCTGATTGACAGTGTAGATGGCGGCTGATCGCAGCGATGTGCGGCGCGAGCGGGCGATGGCTGATTCCTCGGCGGTGGTATTGTCGTCGGCCATACCGGTCGAGCGCCATGCTCCGTTGAGGATCACGACTGCTCCGCAAGGTTTCTTGCCTTGTTCGACAGCAGTCTCTGCGGCTGTCACAGCCATGTCGATAAACATTTCGTCGGTCGGCGCTACTTTATCGACCTTGGTGATTGCGACCTGGGCCGCCGCTGCGATTGCCAGCACGGCTACGGTCATGATTGTCAGTAATTTTCTCATATTCTCTTATTTAACTTTGGTGATGATCATTCGGTCGACGATGGCATGATTCGTGTTGATGTTCATGTTCTCGTCTTCGGGACGGAATGTCACGGCGATCTTGTGGCTGCCGGCCTTGAGAGGCACGCGCACGGTGTTGGTGCGTCCCCAGTCGTTCCAGTTTGCTACGCCGCGATGGGGCATGACTACTGTGCCGGCCGGGATGCCGTCGACCTCGATGGTGCGGATCGCACACTTGTTCTCGGTATTGACCGGTCCGTTGCCGTTGGCATATACCAGGGTGACGGCATAATCGCCGTCGGCGTCAGCATCGACATCAACGACGAGGGGAGATGACTTGTGGTCGAGCTCCACGAACCCGTTGCCGTGCCATCCTTCGATCGGTGTCGCGGGCTGATAGCTTACCTCGGGCGATGCCAACGCTGTGGTCTCACCGGCAAAGTCGATGATCGTGGCACTGCGGTTTGACATGGGTTCAGAGGCAAACGACTCTACGCCGTCGACACTCACACCGATCACCTGATACTCGCCCGGTACGGTGGCCGGGAAAGATGTCTGACGGGTATTGGCTATTCGCTCGCCATCGCGCAGTATGACGTAGTGGCCGATATACTCGATAGGGTTCCACTCGAGATTTCCCTCGAGATTGAACCGTGCGATAGGGGTGAGCGGAGCCTTGACGTTGGCCGTGCGGTTGACATGCATCGGCTCGATGTCGTTGTCGGCCATGGTGATGACGATGTCGTTGGTACCGCGGATATTGGCGGGTATGAAGGGTTTGTGCTCTTTGCCATTGAGGGTAAACGAAGCGATGCGGTCGCCATAACCTTTGACTGTGATGTTGAGTACGGCATCGCGGTATCTGAATCCGCTCAGTGTGCGTGTGTCGGCCAGCGCACGCGGCACGAATGGCTTGAATGCCAGGCCGTCTTTCTCGAAATTGATGCCGAATAGGATGCGGTGGGTGATGGCGAGGTTGCCGGCCAGACACCAGAGCATGTTCGACGAATTGAGCTCGGTGGCGATGTCGCCGTTGTCGAGCACAAAGTTTTCTTTGTTGGTCGTGAATAATGCCGCCGGACGGAATACGGCGCCTATGGCCTCCATTGTGCCGGGCTCGTTGCCGACCTTGGCGTTGGCGATTGCCCAGTAGGCACCTACCCATGGCCATAACGCGTTGTTGTGATATGGCGGCATGTCGGCTATCTGCGGGAAGAAAATGGCGGCGCCGAACGGGGTGGTGGGATTGTTCTCGGTGATAGAACGTGCGCGGTCGGCATCGGCTACATCATATAGGATGGCGAGCGATTCGCCCAATGTCTCGGCACGCGGGTTGAGGATAGCATTCTCGCGACCGTAGTTGTACATCGCATAGTAGCCTTTGTCGGCCATCCATAGCTTGTCGTTGACAGCCTTGGCGATGCGGTCGGCCTCGGCGGCATATGCGGCACTCTCGTCTTTGTGCCCGAGGTCGGCGGCGATGTCGGCGAGTACGCGCAAAGCCTGCACATGCACGATCGATGTGCCGAGAGCCTCGCTGTTGTATATATCGGCTGTCTGCATCCAGCGCGGATAGCTCTGCTCGCGCCAGTCGATGAATGATGTCTCGCCCTTGACCAGACCACCCTCGGTGTGGGTGACAAGCAGGTCGTCGTCGACCGATTTCTTGATGATGGGATATATATATTCGAGCCATTCGCGGTCGCCGGTCACTTTATATAGCTCGTATGCGGCGACAGCCCATATCAGACGGTCTGAGCTGACAGGCCATGCGCCTCCGCTGCCGGTGTCCTGCACGATGCGGCCGTCGGGAGTGACTTTGTGCATCAGCGATATGCGCGACGCCTCGGGTTGCATGTATGCCATTGACAGCAAGATCGAATAGCTGACATCGCGTGTCCATACGCCCGACCACTCCTTGCCGGTGCGCAGGGTGGTGTCGGGCTCGACGGCGTTGACCATCTCGTCGAGACCCAGATTGTATATGGCCTGATGCAGTTTGTTGGGGGTGTCGAGTTGTGGATATGAGCTGAGATCGTTTTTGATCTGCCAGTGTTTGTTGACAGGCATGAAATAGCCGGGCTGTGCCGAGTAGGTCGAGAATATCTGCCGGCCGTCGGGCGACCATGCCATGTACTCGGCCTGCGAAATGGTGTCGCCGTGCCAGCTGTAGGCGTCGGTGGCAACGATTTCCCGGGCAGACGCGGATCCGGCGAGGGCAATGCCCGCGAGTGCGGTTGTAAGTATGTGTTTATGTCTCATCGGTATTTGTTGAAAAATGGTAGGGTGTTGGGTGATAAGTTTTTTATTCTCTATTATTGTCAATCAGTTCGAGTCTCAGATACCGTCGTGTGTCGGGCCCGACAGTAAAGAGGTTTGAAGCCCTTAGCCCCACGGCCCACACAATCTCGCCGTCGCGGGTCAGCAACCATGAGTCGCGCTTGGCGGCGGCGCTCATTCTGGCCTCGGCGTATATGTCGCTGACCAGTTTTGAGCCATGCATGCCGTATGGCGTCATGCGGTCGCCACGCTCGCGATGGCGCAGCAGCCAGCTGTGGGTGCCGTCAAGCGCGCAGGCATCGATATATATGACTTTGGGATTGCGCTCGGGTTTAAACTCTGTGATGTGGTGATGTGTCACGGCGATATGCACAGGCGAATGGATGTCGCGCCCGGGGACGATCTCGACCGCTCCGGCCGGTAGGGGCTCGGTGGCGTGAGGGGCACGCAGCATGCCGTGGTCGACTTCGCGGGCGTGGCCCGTCCCGGGGGCGGTGAAACGGCCACCATCGCGGGCAGCGGCGGCGAGCATGCCGTCGGTCTGGGTGCGGTTGAAACCCTCGCCGCGCAGCATCTCGAAGAGCAGTACCCGGGCCTGCGGTTCGGCCGCCGACAAGGCTGTCAGGTCTATATCTCCAGTGGCAATATCGGTATATGTCGAGCGGGCCGATGCGATCGCGCGGTCATAGACGGCGCGATTATCGCGCAGCATCGACATGGTGCGCAGTATTGCCTCGTCGGGGCGTTCGAAAAGCTCGGCCATGAGCGGCATCAGACGATTGCGTATGCGGTTGCGGGCAAAATCGTCACCGGCGTTTGTGCTGTCGTCGACCCATGTCAGACCGCGGTAGCGCAGATAATCCTCGATGTCGGCGCGCGAGCATCCGAGCATGGGGCGCACTATGTCGCCATTGCGTGATGACATCCCGGTCAGACCGGCAATGCCGGTTCCCCGCATGAGGTTGAGAAAAAAGGTCTCGATCTGGTCCTCGCGATGGTGACCCACGGCGACAGCTTGTGCGCAGTCGCGGTCGAGCAGCGAACGAAACCAGTCGTAGCGCAATGCGCGACAAGCCATTTCGATCGATTCGCCCGTGGCCCGGCGGCGGGCATCAACATCAAAATCTTTGAGATAGACATCGACATCAAGCCGTGCGGCGGTGTCGAGTACATGATCGGCATCGCGCATTGATTCGGCTCCGCGCAGGTGATAGTTGCAGTGGGCGGCCACACAGTCATAGCCTAACTCGACAAGCGAGGCGAGCAGAGCCACCGAGTCGGCGCCACCGCTGCAGGCAACAATTACCTTGCCGTCGCGACGCAAAAGACTGTCGGCCGCGATGCTTTGTCTGATCTGTCTTATGAGACTGTGCATGACTGCAAATTTACAAAAATCGGTTTAAACAGCCAAAAAGTTGCCCCGAATTGGCAATAAGGTGATTTTGCGTTAAGAAATAATTATTAAATTTGCAGTGCAAATGGAAAAACGACGCCTGACACTCATTATAAATCCAATTGCCGGTACCCTGTCAAAACGGGGACTGGAAAACTGGCTATTGCCTAAGCTAAGCAAGATGGGTTATGATGCGCGCACCGAGTACACCACCGGCCCCGGCGACGCCACGCGCCTTGCCGCAGATGCCGCCATCCGCGGCGACTATGGCGTGCTGGCCTGTGGCGGCGACGGCACAGTCAATGAAGTGGCCACAGGCTTGATCGGCACATCGACGGCGTTGGGCATATTGCCTGCCGGCTCGGGCAATGGCCTTGCCCGCCACATCGGCATACCTATCGACATCTCGCGCTCGCTCAAGGTGATAGCCGAGGACCATGTAGAGGCATGCGACTACGGCGAGGTCAATGGCCGTCCGTTTTTCTGCACGTTCGGTGTCGGATTTGATGCGGCAGTCAGCGAGCGGTTTGCCCGCAAGCACCGTCGCGGTCTGTCGACCTACATTGCCAGTGCCATCGACGAGTTTGTAAAATACGATCCGCAGACCTATGAGATAATCACCGGCGACCGCGTCATCACCAACAAAGCCTTTCTCGTGGTGGTGTGCAATGCATCGCAATATGGCAACAACACCTTTGTGGCACCGTCGGCATCGATACGCGACGGCCTGCTTGATGTGACTATCGTGCACAACGGCACATTGCTCACCCATGCCCTGTCGGGGTTCGAGATGATAACAGGCATCATTGGCAATCACGGCAAGATACAGACATTCCGCACCAACGAGCTTACCATCCGCCGCCAGAAAGCGACCGTCACCCATATCGACGGCGACCCGGCCGAATTGCCCGCCGAACTGCACATCAAGTGTCACCCCGGCGAATTGCGCATCTTCACCACGGCCCACAAGAGCCGCTTCAGACCCATCATCACTCCTCTGGCTCTGATGCTGCGCGACTGGCACATAACGCTCTCGCGACTATTCAGACGAAATTAATTTTTTTAACGAACGGCAACTTTTATTGCTGAAAAATTTCTTTAATAAAAATATAAGTAATAAATTTGCACATTATCACAATTCGGAAACAATAAGAGCCGTCGGCGTGCATCCGACGGACGGAGTAAAAAACAAGATATGGAAACACGAAAACTAAAAATCCGCGACCTGACACTTCGCGATGGTCAGCAATCGTTGTTCGCAACCCGCCTGAGTCAGGCCGAGATCGACAAACTGCTGCCTTATTACGAGAATGCCGGCTTCTATATTATGGAAGTATGGGGCGGCGCAGTACCCGATTCTGTGATGCGTTATCTCGACGAGTCGCCCTGGGACCGTCTGCGCAGCGTGTCAAAGGCCATGAAGGGCAAATCGCTGCTCTCGGCTCTTTCACGCGGCCGCAACCTGTTTGGCTATGTGCCTTATCCCGACTATGTGCTGCGCGGATTCTACGAGGAGGCTATCAAGAACGGTCTCAACGTGATGCGTATCTTCGATGCCCTCAATGACATCGACAACGTCAAGGAGTCAATCAAGATGATCAACGAGCTGGGCGGCATAGCCGACGGCGCTGTATGCTATACGGTCGACCCGAAGGCTCCCGAGGCTCCGAAACAAGGATTTTTTGGTCGTCTGTTCGGCAAGAAAGCCGCCGAGCCCGAGAAGATCTTCACTGACGAATATTTCGTAGAAAAGGCTAAGGAAATGGAACGCCTCGGTGCCAAGATCATCACTCTCAAAGATATGGCCGGTCTGGTGTCGCCTCTGCGTGCCGCCTCGATCATATCGAAGCTCAAGGCAAATGTGAGCGTGCCCGTAGACTTCCACACCCACTGCACGCCCGGCTATGGTCTTGCATCGTCGATCATGGCCATCATCAACGGCGTCGATATTCTCGATACCAACATATGGTGGTTTGGCGGCGGCTCGGCTGCACCTGCCATCGAGCTTATATATATCTTTGCCAAGAAACTGGGCGTAGAGCTTGACGTCAACATGAAGGCTGTGGGCGAGATCCGCGAGCATCTGCTCGACGCACGTCGCTCGCTGGCCGCATTTGACCTCAACAAAGACAGGATGCCCCGCGAGTTTGACCCGCTCAAACCGCTGCCTGCCGAGGTCGAGGCTATTGTTGACGAGGCTATCGCATGCGCCAAGGCAAGCGATGAGGAGGGTCTGCTCGATGCATGCCATCGTCTCGAGGCTTATTTCGGTTTCCCAAAACCCAACGAACTGGTCAAGAATGCCGAGGTGCCGGGCGGTATGTATTCAAACATGGTGGCCCAGCTCAAGGCTCTGCATGCCGAGGATCTGCTCGAGGATGCCATGGCGCTTATCCCGATGGTACGCCGCGACGCCGGCCTTGTGCCTCTGGTGACCCCGACATCGCAGATCGTGGGCGCACAGGCTGTCAATGTGGCTCTTGACCGCAAGAAAGGACAGCCCGACTATTCGAACTGCTCTAATCAGTTTATCTCGCTTGTCAAGGGCGAATACGGACACACTCCGGTGGCTATCGAGGAATCGTTCCGTGAAAAAATCACCGGCAGCCCCGTCGGGCGTCCATACGACGTGTCGAGCTACCGTGCTCCCGAGAATCCGGTAATGGAGGATCTGGGAGGCTGCAAGCTGGCCAAGAATACCGAAGAAGAGCTGCTGCTGGCTCTGCTGCCTACGGTTGCTAACGGTTTCCTCAAACGCCGCCGTCAGGAGGAGTTTGCCGCCACCGAGGCTGCCAAGCCCAAAGAAGTCAAGGCCGAAGAGCCTAAGAAAGTCGAGGAGCCCATCACAGGCCCGACTCTGAAAGCTCCGATGGGTGGTCGCGTGGTCGAGATCAACGTCAAGCCCGGCGATACTATTGCCAAGGGTGATGTGCTGCTGGTTTACGAGGCAATGAAGATGGAAAATGACATCAATGCCGAATTCGGCGGTAAGGTCAAGCGCATCTTTGTGGCTCCCGACGATGTGGTCAACACTGACCAGGTGCTGATCGAGTTTGAATAATCAGACATAAACGATACAATCAGGCAGGTTACCTCATACCGCGCAACGGTAAGTGTAACCTGCCTTTTGTTTTAAACAGTCAAAACGACCGATAAATGATAACCTTCCTAATCTGTCTCGCTGCCCTGGTGACAGCATACTTTACGTACGGCAAGTATCTCGAGCGACAGGCCGATGCCGACGACTCGCGCCCCACGCCATGTAAACGTCTGGCCGACGGTGTCGATTTCATAGCCATGCCCCGGTGGCGTGTCTTTCTGATACAGTTGCTCAACATTGCCGGTACGGGACCGATTTTCGGTGCCATTCTGGGTGCCTGCTTTGGCCCTGTGGCGTTTTTGTGGATCACATTGGGAGGAATCTTCTTCGGTGCGATGCATGACTATCTGTCGGGCATGATGATCGTGAGAGGCGACGGACGTTCGCTGCCCGAGATTGCGGGCGAGTATCTCGGCACGCCCACGAGACATTTCATGCGTTGGTTCTCGATTGTGCTGATGGTGCTGGTGGGCGCGGTGTTTCTGCTAAGTCCCGCACAGCTGTTGTCGACATTGGTCGATGGTGTCAGTGCAGACGGATGGGTGTGGATTATACTGGCATATTATGTGCTGGCGACTGTGCTGCCTGTCGACAAGGTCATCGGACGATGCTACCCTGTTTTTGGTGCCGCGCTTATCATCATGGCGTTGTCGCTGCTCGGCGTCATACTTGTCGAGGACTATAGTGTGCCTGAGTTGACGTCGCTGCACAATTATCAGCCTGATGCATGGTCGATGCCGATCATCCCCACATTGTTTATCACGATTGCATGCGGCGCGATCTCGGGATTCCATGCCACCCAGTCGCCTATGATGGCACGTTGTGTCGGGCGCGAGAGCGAGTGCAGGTCGGTGTTCTATGGCTCGATGATATCAGAGAGCATAATCGCTCTGATATGGGCAGCCATAGCCATGGCATTTTTTGGCGGGGTGGGGCAGCTCAATACTGTTCTTGCCGAAAACGGCGACAATCCGGCCTGGGCTGTCGATGTCATATCGCATACGACACTCGGACGTATCGGCGGTGTGCTTGCGATATTGGGTGTGGTGGCCGCTCCGATCACATCGGGTGATACGGCATTCCGTTCGGCGCGTCTCATTATATCAGATATGTTTAAATTTGATCAGAAACCGTTGCTCAACCGTTTTGCGGTGTGCATACCGCTGTTTGTGGTCGGTTTCTTGATCACACAAGTCAACTTCGGTATCGTATGGCGGTATTTTGCCTGGTGCAACCAGACTCTTGCAGCCATTACTCTGTGGGCGATATATGTATGGCTTGTGCGTCGAGGCAAGAACTATTGGGTGGCGCTGATCCCGGCACTTGTGATGACCTATATAGTGTCATCGTTTGTATTTATCTCAGACCAGTTTGCCGGCATGCAGATGCGCTGGCTCGCCTATGCCCTGGGCGGTCTGGTCACTCTTGTGGTGGCATGGGGCGTAATGTCCGGTCAGGCATGTAAGACAGGATGCAAGCACTGATCACAATAGTAATCCCGGTCTTCAACCGGGCACAGATTGTAGGGCGCACCCTTGACAGTATCGAGCGTCAGACTTTGCGTCCGCTCGACGTGGTGCTTGTCGATAACAACTCGACCGACGGCAGCCTCGGTGTGCTTGAGAACTGGCGCGACCGAGTGTCGGGCGACGGCCTGAGGGTAAAGGTGCTGGGTGAGACGGCTCCCGGTGCCTGTGCCGCCCGAAATGCCGGCCTTGCCGCAGTCGAGACTCCGTGGGTGCTGTTTTTCGATTCTGACGATACGATGACGCCCGATCATTGCCGTATGGCCGCCGAGGCAGCAGTCTCAGATCCTGCGGCAGATGTCGTAGGATGGGGTGTTGTCATGCATGAATTGTCGGGCGGCCGTTCAATCCGGCACTTCTATGCAAAAGATGCGGCTTTCCATAACATCTTTCATGGATCTATGGCGACACAGCGTTATATGTGTCGTACCGACCTTGTACGGAAGTGCGGGGCGTGGTCTGACGGCATAGCCGGATGGAATGATGTCGAGCTGGGAATGCGTATATTGGCCATGGCCGGTAAAATCATTAATGCGGGCCGATGCGATACGGTAGATGTATGGTGTGGCGAGGAGTCTATAACGGGAAAAAATTTCAATTCGGGCGCGTCTCGCTTCGAGACGTCGCTTGACCGTATGCAGTCTTATGCGACACCGTCGCTGGCCCGGGCGATAAATCTTAAACGTATGATACTGGCCGGCGACTGCTGTGCCGAGGGTGCGGCAGAGACGGCCGGCCGTCTGCGACGCCGAGCGCTTGCCGACGAACCGTCGGCTTTCTACCGCATGCTGTTACGGACGGTATATGCCTATGTGCGCCGGGGTGGTCGTGGAGTGGCCAGGTTGCTCCGGCCGTTCTATGGTATCACTCTCCGATGACAGTGGCCACGATACGTCGCGGGCCGCCATAGTCACGGAATTCACACAGATAAATACCCTGCCATGTGCCGAGATTCAGTCGGCCGTCGGTTATGGGCAGTGTCAGCGTCGAACCGACGATGACCGATTTGGCGTGTGACGGCATATCGTCGGGGCCTTCGTCGGTATGGAGATACCGGGATGGGTCTTCGGGTACCATGCGGTCGAATATTTCACGCAGGTCGCGACGCACGTCAGGGTCGGCGTTCTCGTTTAGAGCGAGGGCCGCCGATGTGTGTTTTATCAGCAGGCTTAGCAGACCGCATCGTGGCAGTGTGCCGAGCCGTCCGGTGATGTCGCCTGTGATGAGATGTATGCCGCGTGGACGCGGATCGAGTGTAAATTCGGTCTGATTGATCATTTAGTCTGATAGTTTTATGACAAAGATAATCAAAAACGCGGGCTGATATGTTATAAATTTATCAAAGTTTCAACTAAATAAAAATATATTATGATTAAAGCTATGCTTTTGGCGGGATGCGGCGGATTTGTCGGCACCTGCGGACGCTATCTGATAGGTAAGTGGTGCGCCGGAATGTGGCACGGACCATTCCCTATGGGCACATTTATGGTTAATATCATAGGCTGCTTTATAATCGGCCTTTTCTTCGGTCTGCTCGAGAAGGCACATGTGATGACTCCCGGCGAGAACGTTATGTTGATCACAGGTTTCTGTGGCGGCTTTACGACATTCTCGTCGTTTGCCGACGATATGTGGGTGCTCGGCTCGAAGGGCGACTGGGGCACTTGTGTACTATATCTGGCACTGAGCGTCATAATCGGTGTGCTGCTCGTATGGGGTGGACGCGCGCTGATCCGCTAAGTACAATCTTTTGGTTGTAAACGGCAATTTTCGTATATTTGGGTCACCAAAATTGACCCTAAATGAAAATTGTAATACTTGACGGATATGTCGCCAATCCGGGTGACCTTTCGTGGCAAGAACTCGCCGGGATCGGCGACCTCACTGTATATGATCGCACGGCGCCCGACGACGTCATAGAACGTTGTCGGGGCGCCGCGGTCGTTTTTACTAACAAAGTTGTGCTTGACTCAGCTGTCATCGGCGCATTACCTGATTTGAAATTTATAGGTGTGCTTGCGACCGGATACAACAACGTCGATATCGCGGCAGCCTGCCAACGTGGTATTACAGTGTGCAATGTACCTGCCTACAGCACTGAGTCGGTGGCTCAGCTCGTGTTTGCTCTGCTGCTTGAGCTGACCAATCGCGTGGGTGACTATGACCGGGCAGTAGCAGCCGGCGGGTGGCAGACGTGTCATGATTTCAGCTTTACGCTCGGACCGATATATGAATTGTCGGGACGTACAATCGGTATATATGGTCTGGGCAATATCGGCCGGCGTGTAGCTTGTATCGCCAATGCATTCGGTATGCGGGTGATAAGCCCGACCTCCAAGGCCGCCGATGCCATACCTGATTATGTGACCAAGGTGACATTTGACGAGATGCTTGAGCTGGCCGATGTAATATCGGTCAACGCACCGTTGGATGCCGACAACCGGGGCCTTTTCGGCCGCGAGACGTTGTCGCGTATGCGTCAGGGCGCTTTGCTTATCAATACAGCCCGCGGTCCGTTGGTCGACGAGCAGGCTTTGGCCGATGCTCTGCGTAGCGGTAGACTCGGAGGAGCGGCTGTGGATGTGCTGTGTGAGGAACCTCCCCGTCAGGGTTCGCCCTTGATCGGCTGTCCGCGATGTCTGATCACGCCTCATATCGCGTGGCAGTCAGTAGAGGCTCGTCGTCGGTTGATAGACATCACTACAGCCAACCTGCAGTGTTGGCTGGCCGGGCGACCGCAGAATGTCGTGAGATAAAAAAACGGGACACCGATGAGGCGTCCCGTTTTTATTATGGGATTATTATCTCTTATTTGATGCCGAGTTTGGTTTTTACGAGAGCGGTGACGTCAACTACATCGTTGCCCTGATAGAGAATCAGGCCGGCGTCCATAGGGAGGATGAAGGTGAAATTGCCTTCCTGACCTACGGCCTTGACTGCATCGTTGAATTTGGCCTGGATGGGTGCGAGGAGCTGCTCCTGCTGACGCTGAAGGTCCTGAGTCGCGGTCTGACGGAACTGCTCCACTTTGGTGGCGCGGTCCTGGATCTCCTGCATACGACGCTCTTTGATGGTCTCGGGGGTGTTGGGATCATTCTGGATACCCTGGAAGTCTGTGTAGAGTTTGTTGAGTTCTTCCTGAAGTTTCTGGAACTCGGCCTCATATTTTTTAGAGGCTTCGTTGAGCTGGTTCTGCATCTCGGTGGTCTCGGGCATTGCGCTGAAAACGTCGTCTATGCGTACGGTGCCGAATTTCTGAGCGGCTGCCGAGAGGGGCAGGGCCACGACCAGAGCTAAAAGGATTTTTTTAAGCATGATAACTTTAGTTTATTTGATTAATGATTTTGCAGGTATAGTATATGCGGGTCAATTACTGTATCCGAGTTTGTTGAGTACCTCGTTGCTGATGTCGATCGTCGGCGAGGCGAAAATGATCTCAGACGAAGACGCGCGGTCGAAGACGGCCTGATAGCCGCGTTGCTGTGCAACTGATTTGATGGCGTTGTAGACTTCGTCCTGAATGGGTTTGAGCAGCGACTGGCGTTTTTTATACAGTTCGCCCTCGGGACCGAAATATTTATAGCGCAGATCAGTCGCCTCTTTCTCTTTGGCCACGATTTCTTCCTCACGTTTTTTGATCTGGTCGTCATTTAGGAAGACTTTTTCAGAAAGGAAGTTCTGATACATGATCTCGGCCTCTTTGCCGACGGCCTCAACCTCGCGCTGCCAGCGTTGTGAGAGCTGGTTGAGCTGTTCGTTGGCCATCTCGTAAGCAGGCACGTTGCGCAGTATGTATTCCATGTCTACCATGGCGAATTTCTGGGCTGAGGCAGCGGCGATGCCGGCGAATATCAGCAGAAGTGTGAGGGCGAGTTTTTTCATGTCTGAGTCAATTTTGATGAGTGTACTTATTAAATAAGACATTCGAAAGACGAAAAGGTTTAGAATTCCTGTCCGAGAATGAAGTGGAAGTGGCTGCCACCTTTATAGCCGTCAACACGGTCGAAGCCGTAGGCCCAGTCGATACCCATCATGCCGACCATAGGCAGGAAGATACGCACACCGGCGCCGGCACTGCGTTTCATGCTGAACGGGTTGAACTGGCTGACCGATGTCCAGGCGTTACCGCCCTCGACAAAAGCCAGAGCATATATAGTGGTTGATGCCTGGAGCATGAGCGGGAAATGCAGCTCCATGCCGAGGCGTGCGTAGGCATAGCCGTCGCGGCCCCAGGGCGTGAGCACACCGTTGTCATAACCGCGCAGGGCGATAGTCTCGGTTGCATAGGTGTATGATCCCGACATACCGTCACCACCTACATAGAAAGTCTCGAAGGGCGACTTGAGATAGCGGTTGTAGCTGCCGAGCAGACCGAAATCGGCACGTGTCATGAGCACTGGTGTCCAGGTGCCGTCAGCATTGGCCAGAGGGGTGTATGTGCGCGATTTGAAGCGCAGTTTCCAATATTCGATCCACTG
The DNA here is from genome assembly GCA_030524765.1 of Bacteroidales bacterium. Lineage (GTDB taxonomy): Bacteria > Bacteroidota > Bacteroidia > Bacteroidales > Muribaculaceae > CAG-873. The sequence continues at coordinate 38,982 of JAUNGA010000003.1, forward strand.
GTAGAGCTGTTTTTTTGATTCGGTGGTGTTTTCCTCGGAGAGCTTTTTCCAATCGCGTTTGCCGGTGAACCACTGCGCGGGAGGGGTGAACGAGAAGTTGAGCGAGAAGCTCGAACCGCTGCGGGTATAGAGGGGATTGTCGATAGAGTTGCGTGCGAGTGTCAGACCGAATACAAGTGCGTTTGACGTACCGTTGCGCATATAGTAAAGATAATCCCAGTTTTTGAGGTAATACCAGTTGTAGCCGAGCTCGGCGGTGAATGTGAAGTAGTCGTCGGGCCAGTTGAGTCGCTTGCCGAAACCTACGTTGACGCCTACCATCTGCAGCACTTTGTTGGGGTCATACGAGGCCTGGTAGCTGTTCTGATAGTAGTCGTTGTAATATCCGCCGTAGTTGTAGCCGTAGAGCGAGTTGTAGTAGCCGCCGTTCATGTAGCGCGAGTTGTAGTACGAACTGTTGACGCCGGTCTGACGGCTATAGTATGCCGATACCGAGAGCGAGTTGGGACGTTTGCCACCGAACCATGGATCGAGGAACGAAATCGAGTAGGCCTGATAGTAGCGCGCGTTGGTCTGGGCGCTGATCGTGAAGGTCTGGCCTTCGCCCTGCGGTATGATGCCTTTGTAGGTCGACGGATAGAAGAGATTCTTGATCGAGAAGTTGGTGAACTTCAGCGAGAGTTTGCCGATGATGCCGGTCTGACCCCAGCCCATAGAGAATTCTATCTGGTCGTTGGCTTTCGACTCGAGGTTAAAGATGATGTCGACGGTGCCGTTGTCTTCGTTGGGCTCGGGACGTATATCCATATGCTCGGGATCGAAGTGTCCGGTCTGTGCGATCTCGCGGGCCGAACGCATCAGGTCGGTCTTGTTGAACAGGTCGCCTGGACGTACGCGCAGCTCGCGGCGGATCACCTTCTCGTAGAGTCGGTCGTTGCCGTTGATTACCACGTTGTTGATACGTGCCTGCGGGCCTTCGATGATGCGCATTTCGAGAGAGATGCTGTCGCCGGTCACCTCACTCTCTATTGGCACGAGATTATAGAAGAGGTAGCCGCGGTCCATGTAGAGGTTTGCTACGGCATCGTCGTCCTCGGTAAGACGTTTGTTCATCTGTTTCTGATTGTAGATGTCGCCCGGTTTCATACCGAGGAACTGGTCGAGCAGGTCAGAAGGATAGAGTGTGTTGCCCACCCAGTTGATGTCTTTGATGAAGTATTGCTTACCCTCGTCTATGGTAATGTAGACGTCGACCCTGTTGTCGCTGTATGGCACGACGCTGTCGGCCACAATGCGTGCGTCGCGATAACCTTTCTCGTTGTATTTTTCGAGGATGCGGTTGAGGTCGTCGGCATAGTCGCTGCGGACGAATTTTTTCTGACGGAAGAGGTTGAGCAGCTTGCCGTTCTCGTTGGTCTTTTTCATCACGCGCTGTATCTGGTTGTCAGACAGAATATCATTGCCGGTGATATAGATCTTGTGCACCTTTACCTTATCGTGCTTGTCTACGGCGATGTCGACGATCATTTCGCCGGGGGCCGAGAGGTCTTCGTGGAGCGTGATGTTGACTTTGGCATTGGTAAAGCCCTTGTCGGCAAAGAATTTCTGAACGATAAGCTCGGCACGGTTTATGATATTCTGTGTGATCTGGTTGCCCTTCATCAGGTTGAGGCGATTTTGTAGTTCGTCGCGCTCGCCTTTCTTCATACCTATGTAGTTGACCTGCGAGATGCGAGGCTGGGTGCGCAGGTTGAGTGTGAGCCATGCACGGTCGCCGACGGTCTTGTCGAGCCGGAACTGTGCCTGCTGGAACAAGCCCTGTCGCATGAGACGTTTTGTGGCCTGGGTGATGTCGTCGCCAGGTATTGACACTCGGTCGCCTATCTTGAGTCCGGCATATCCCAGCACGAGCTCGTCAGCGTAGTTGGGGGCGCCCTCGACGCGTATGTCTACGATCTCGTAGGTGCGCGGCATGTTTGAATAAATAACCGGAGGATTGAAAATCGTATCGGCAGCCTGCTGTGCGGCGGCCTTTATCTGGCAGCAGCCCAGCAACAGCACGACGAGTGTGATCAGTCTATAGCGCATAATGTGTGGTTGGCGTATGGTAGTGTGGGGGAGTGAGTGGTTTATTGTTGTTTGACCTGGTCATCGGTGAGCCCGAAACGCCGTTGGCGGTGCTGGAACTCTGCGATGGCGTTGCGGAAGTCATCTTTTGTGAAATCGGGCCAGAAAACGGGTGTGACAATGATCTCGGTGTAGGCTATCTCCCAGAGCAGATAGTTGCTTACACGCATGTCGCCTCCGGTGCGTATCAGCAGGTCGGGATCAGGCATGAATGCCGTAGAAAGTCGGGTCGATACCGATTCGGCGTTGATCGATTCGGGATCGATGTTGCCTGCGGCGGCTTCGATGGCTATGCGTCGGGCGGCGTTGACTATGTCCCAGCGGGCTGAATAGCTCAGCGCGAGCACGAGTGTGAGGCCGGTGCAGTGGGCCGTGGCTGCTATGCAGTTGTCGAGCCGCTCGCGGGCACGCGGGGGCATACGGTCGATGTCGCCGATCATCCGCAGGCTCACATTGTTTTTTATCAGGTCGGCGGTCTCGCGCTCGATTGCCACGACGATGAGGTCCATCAAGGCATCAACCTCGGCCTGGGGACGATTCCAGTTTTCAGTCGAGAATGTATATAGTGTGAGGTATTTGACACCGAGCTCCGAGGCGGCCTCGGTGATGCGTCGCACAGTGTTGACACCCTCGACGTGTCCGGCCGAGCGTTCGTAACCGCGGGCGGTGGCCCAACGGCCGTTGCCGTCCATGATTATGGCCACGTGTGCCGGTATGCGGGTCAGATCGATGTCTGTAGTTTGATTCATAGCTCGTCAGTCTACATAGTGACAGGTCTCGCAACGTTTGCCAAACTCATAGGATATGCCTATGGTAAGTCGCGAAAACCAGTCGGTATTTTTATAGAAATCGGTTTTTATCTGGTTGAGGTCGGCGAGGTCGCGTCCGTCGACGTGATCGCTGAACACTTTTGTCATGCTGAACTCGGCATGCAGATTGATACGCTCTTTGAGCTTGAACTTGATGCCGAATGCCATAGGCAGACTGGGCGCGACGGCGGTGTTGCCGCCCGAGGTGGCCATGCTGACGCCGATACCGACTGCCAGATAAGGTGACCAGCGGCGCAGGCGTTTGTAGGTCTCGCCTATGCCGTAGCCAAAGAAGTTGAACTCGCCGCGTACGCTCAGATCCCATACCTGTGATGTGAAGGAGTAGTTGGCTCCGTCCGGCAGGATGTCAGATATGTCAGATGTGTCACCGCTGAGGCCGGTTGTCGACAGCGAGGCTCTGAATGCCCAGCGTGTGTCGAGTATATAACGGGCGCCGAGATCGGCTGTAAAGCCGGGACGCTTGAATATGTTTGTGCTCGCGTCGCCGAGATACCCGCTCATGCCCAGACCGCCCCCGAAGTCAAACTTGTAGGGCGCGATCTGTTGTGCCGCGACACGGCCCGAGAGGGCTGTGAGACACAACATGATGAGAGTGAATATCTTGGTAGTGCCGGTCATGTATTTATTCAACTGGTTTGAAACTCATGCGATTGATAACTCCGCGCCATACTGTGTTGCAGGTGGTGCCGTCGGCCCTGCGGCCTCCGAAGAGATAGATGTAGGGGCACTCCCATGATTCTGACGGACGACTGATGCGGCTCATGCCGGGTACGGTCACTGATGCCGACATGCGTGTCGAGAGTACGAATGCCTGGGCGTCGTAGGTGGCCGGCATCACGTCGGGCAGCTGAAGCTTGTCAGGAGCTTTGGTCCAGTTATATCCGTAATCATATGATGCGTAGACGGTTTTTGATACGGATCCGTCGGCCTTGCGGCCTCCGAATGCCAGAATGGTCGATATTTCGGTAGCTACAAGGTTGCCTGCCACTGAGAATGTATAGTAAGGAACAGTGGTCATGCCCTCGAGCCCTTCGGGCAGAGCTTTCTTTGAAATTCTGGCCCATGAGTTGCCGTCGTATCCCCATGTGTCTGCCGATAGTGAGCCGTCGGCTTTGCGGCCGCCGATGATCATCAACTGTGGTGTTGAGGCCATTTCGAAGTCGTAATATACGGGCATCGACATGCCTTTGACGGGCATATCTTGTGGCAGGGGGCAAGATGTGCCGCGGCCGAGATCCTCGATCTCGGGCGACGTGCCTGTCGTGATTCCCAGCAGTGAGCCCTGGTATGAACCTATGATGGTCTGCCAACGCTGAGGACATGCCACCCATGTGCTGCCGATGTCGGTCGAGCGGTAGAGTGTGTTGTTGTCGGCCAGAATATAGAGTGTGTCGTCATCAAGAGCGGTAAAACTCTCGATGACAGGCTTGAATGGGAATCTGATAGATCGGGCTGTGTGTGCGGCCTGGTTGAGCGTCGAGTTGCCCAGATCGTGTATATTGTGATAATAAGAGAGACAATAGGTCGATTGATAGGATGTGAGAGTGAACAGACGTTTTTTGCCTGCTGTGCTGTGCTGTGCGTCGGGGTTGGCAAAATCAGATGGCAGACGCCACGAATTGACATTGCTCCACTCGAGAGTGTCGCTCTCGACTTTGTGCACGTTGACATAAATCTGATATGTGCGCTGGGTGAGACCGTCGGGCGAAACCACCCGCATCGACACGGGATGTGTGAAATCGATGGTGTCGTTTGACTTTGAGGTATAGTTGTATGTCGTGTCGGCCTTGCCGTTGCGCTTGACTGTCAATTCGATGAGCGAAGCTCCCTCGAGCGGCGTGATGACAGGTGTGAGAGCGGTGACCTTGGTGCCGCATGGCAGCGAGTCGGCATTGAATATCATGCCTTTGGTGAGGTCAATAGAGAAAAATACCGAGTCGAGATTAGTCATCACACTATCGTTTTTGGTCAGCGTGAATTTGCTGATTGCGACGCAAGATGCGGTCACTTCGACTGATTCGTATGTGGAATTGCAAGCGATGAAGTTGGCGGCGGCCAAAACAACAGCAAAACAAATTGCAAGCTTTCTTATCATTTTACGGAAAAATAGTTTCAGTCTGCAAAGTTATAATTTCGGCTCAAATGTGAGGGCCCGGACGGGCATCTTTTGTCTGTTTTCGAGTGTTTTTTATAGGTTTTTAACGCAGATAAGCGGATTTTTGGTATAAAAGTCTAAACGGTTGCCGTCAATCTCACGTGACAGTGCGGGTGTGGCTGCCAGTCGGGGTGATGGTGAGCGTCCGTGCCGCCCAAGACTGACAGGCGAAGTCTCGACGCGTGCCAGATCCCATAATCCGGCGTCGATAAACGATTGCAGCAGTGTCGGTCCGCCTTCGACAAGTATTGATGTCAGATTCTGTAGGTAAAGGGTGTGCATAATCTCGCCTAAAGGAACGCAATCGTTGATAATCAGAGGTGTGACGGGCATCTTGAGGGCGTCAGGGTTGATGCGGCCTCTGCGGTCGAGTATCACGGGACGGGGTGATCGTCCGGGCCAGAGACGGCAGTCGAGCCGTGGCGAGTCGGCAAGTATGGTGCCCGAACCGACGAGTATGGCATCATTGCAGGCACGCAGACGGTGCACGAGCATAGATGTGATAGGTGTTGACAGTCGCGCAGGTTGTCCGTCGGGTCGGTCGCTGTCTGTAAAACCGTCGGCCGATCGGGCCCATTTGAGCGTGATGAATGGCCGTTGTAGTTCGTGCGCGGTCATGAACCGGGCGTTCAGGCTTCGCGACTGCTCAGACATGACTCCCTCGACGACTTCGACTCCGGCGGCGCGCAGCATGGCCACACCGCGTCCGGCCACCTCGCGGAACGGGTCGGCCGCGGCAATCACCACCCGGGGAATGCCCGTGTCGATGATAAGTTGCGCGCATGGCGGTGTCTTGCCATAGTGCGAGCACGGCTCGAGTGTGACATACATGGTGCAATCATGCAGCAGCATACGGTCGCCAACCGATGCAATGGCGTTTACCTCGGCATGAGCCTCGCCACAGCGACGATGATAGCCCTCGCCGATAATTCGCCCGTCGGGCGACACGATTACGGCTCCGACCATAGGATTGGGCGAGGTGTTGCCGCGGCCACGGGCGGCGAGTTCGAGTGCACGCCGCATGTATTCGGGATTGACTTGCATTACAGTTGGTTGTAGGCCGGAGAGAATGTGTCGCCCTGCAGGGGATCGCCTGTGCGGATGCCTTTGCTCAGCCACGCCACACGTTGTGATGATCGTCCGTGGTTGAATGAATCCGGCATCTCGCGGCCGTAGGCTTTGCGTTGCAGATAATCGTCGCCGATCTTGGATGCGGCATTTATGGCATTCTCGACGTCGCCTTCCTCGAGCGAGCCAAACATCTCATTGTCGCGATGAGCCCAGACCCCGGCATAATAGTCGGCCTGCAACTCAAGGCGCACGCTGATCTGATTTGATTCGCGCTCACTGACGCTGTTCATCAGCTGATGGGCTTTGTCGAGCGTGCCGAGCAGATACTGCACGTGATGGCCTACCTCATGGGCAATGACATAGGCGTAGGCAAAATCGCCGTCGGCGCCGATCTGGTCTTTCATCTGCTTGAAGAAATCAAGATCGATATAGACGGTCTGGTCGGCGGAGCAATAGAATGGACCGGTCTGTGACGTTGCCGAACCGCATCCCGACTGAACCGATCCGCTGAAAAGCACCAGCTTGGGACACTCATATTCGCCCCAGCCCTGACGACGGAATTCGTCGGTCCAGACATCCTCGGTGCCGGCAAGCACTTTCGAGGCAAGATCGGCAAGGCGCTCGTCTTCGGCGTCGGGGGTATAATTCTGGGTGTATTGAGGCTGCGACAGGCTGTTGCCTATCACCGAGTTGAGCACATCGCCGATGTTACCGCCCGACAATAATGTGATGATGCCGGCGATTACCACGCCGACAATACCGCCGCCGATGCCGAGGGTGCGTCCCGACACACCACGCCTGTCATTCACATTGCCGCTTTTACGTCTTCCGTCAAGTCTCATAAGATATTCATTTGATGTTTTATATTATAACAACAGATATGCGTCATTCGCTTGTAATTAAGTCGAAGATACATATAAAGTAATTGCAAAATTAGTGAGATTAATATAACTTTGCAATAAAAAATATTATGTACGGAACAATAATGAGGGTACGCAACATCCCGTTTCTGATAATTGTCATATGTTTTGCGGTATGTTTTTTCTGTTACCCGATAGCGCTTGATGACTTTTGGTTTCTTTATGATTATAAATGCGGTCTGAACGAAGATGGCAGCGGTAGCATATGGGACGGACTGAATAATTTCTGGTCGTATCGTATAAACAGTGACAATGGCAGGCTTGGCAATATGATAGGTATAATGTTTCTGCTGTTGCCGAGGTGGATAGGAGCAGTGATCACAACCATTACATTCGTACTGGGGATATATATGATGTGTCGTCTTGCAAAAATCAAGATTGACGATTATAACTCAATCGGTTTATTGATAATGATGATCACATTCGGTCTGCCATGGCATGATTCTATATTCACGACTGTATATTCATTCAATTATATATGGGATATCCCGATAATGCTATGGTGTATAATACTGTTCTTTAGCCGGGAAAAGCATAATTGTGCGGTAGCGTTCTTATGGGGCGTGATTCTGGGTGCCTGGCATGAGATATACAGTCTGCCGGTTTTGTCGGCCTTTGTGGTATTACTTGTATTACGGCTCGTAGCGGTAAGAAAAGACCGTCTGTTTATTATTGCCGGCCTGATTGTCGGATTGTTATGGCTTATGGTGATTCCCGCATGGAGTCAGCGGGTAGGCAATGATATAAGATGGAATTTCTCGGTTTATTCGTTTATACAGCTACTTTATCATTATATGGGTTTCCTGCCGTTTGTCGTTTTAATCGCGGTATGTGCGGTCAGGCGTAAGTGGCGCAGGATAATTCTTGATCCTATGGTGATATTAGTGCTTGTAGCTTGCCTTGTAGTGATAGGTGTGCAAGTTATTGTAAGACAGGCCCGGGCTGGTTTCCCTGCATATATACTTGCATTTGTGGGAATACTGTATTTATTGCGGTATATGTTCCCCCGCATATTTGTCGGGAGCAATTGGCGGGGATGGCCAATTACTTTTATTCTTATGCTTTTTGTATCAGTGCATATGATTGTAGCTGACAAGGAGGTTATAAGACTTGATAAAGAAGTTAAGGCTATAGAAAAGGTCTATGCACAACATACCGATCGACCGATTACAATTTTTGCCGATATGACTTATGACTGGCAATTGTCTCCCCTTGCATTTAAGAAAGGCACATTTGAATATCATCCACATGGATGGCAATATATCTGCTATACCCATTATACCGGTTATCCATTGCATGATCTTGTGCCGATGCAACTCAAAGGATATAAAGCAGGAATGGGTGAGCCGTTGCCCGGGAACGCCGGTGCACATCTATATAAGGGTGTTGTTGTCGCGCCGTATCCCGGGAAAGACAAAGGTGTAGAAGTATTTTATGGAGGAAAGACAACCGGTGGTGATATGTCCGTTTTCCGTGGCAGTGATGGTAAGCTGTATTGTTTTGTTTATCCTTACCTGCATACATGGGATTATTTCAGAGAGATATCAGGTGTCGAGATTGTTGAATGAAGATGTTATATCATTGTCGATATGACATCCATAGGTCATATGATGGAGTGTATCTATACAGATACGTTATATATAACCTATAGATCCACGTTTAATGGTAGCGGATGAAGAAGTATGTCAATAGATGAATAGTTAGGATAATACCACGCGAGCCGTTTGCCTGTAGATGGTTCGACAAATGGAACGGTATAGAATTCGCGTTGAGATGTACCTTTGCCATAGTCGACATTGAATAAGACGATGTCAGGAGAGTCGGTCAATGCAGGACCAACAAGAATACCGTCTCGGTTCTCTATCATTGCCGATCCAGGAATAAAGACTGATGATTTATAATTTACTGCTGATTTCGGTATGGTCATGATAGGCATTCCATCAAAACCGTAGAACCGATTGAAGACATTTACATTGCCATAATGTGCCAGTAGTCCGTAATAGGGCTTTTGTAGGCAGATGTAAGGGGAGTCCTCACGTAATGTCATGCCGACGAAGTGTGGCTCTGATGGTTGTGCACGGTATGCCTCAATAGCCTGTCGCGTTTCGCGGTTTATCTTTATTGCAATGTAGTCTACAAAAATCAAGTGAATAAATATTATAGCATTGATTAAGGCGAGTATAATCATACCGGATCGTCTGGAACACCTGAAACCCTTAAGATTTGCCCACAAATAGACAGAGCTCAGGCATGCAAGAGTAATTCCGAGTGAACCTGAGCGTGGACCAGTCGGAAACATCAGCATCATTATAGTGCCCAAGAGAGATAAGGCGGCTCCGGCTGCTACATGTGAATCCATGCAAATATGGCGATATTCTTTCTTGGTGACCATGAACAGCCATGTAAGTACGAAAACTACAGTCGGAATAGCGAATGGATATAATATTGCTGATCGGTTTTCGAAATAAGCCCAAGTATTATTGAGGAATCCCGGTGATACTATAAGATAAAGTGTACCTATGAGGAGGCCTGTGAGATTTAAGATGTTATATCTGGTACGCATGTCGCGATACAGCATAAGAAGGCCTGCTATCGTTATAGTGAGGGGTATGCCGAAACCCTCATGCCAGACTGCTACGATTAAACCGACTAAAAAAGATTGCCATGCCTTGAGATGTGTGTTATACCAGTTGAATATACATATAAGCGCCAATGCGGTAGCCCACAGATAGTTTAGCTGGAAGTTTATCAGATATAGCTGATCGATCCATGGGAAGAATACAATTATTGATGCTGTCCACAAGGATGCGGTTATAGGTTTGTTCTGTAGGGAAGCCCATTTTATACCTATGTAAAATACTGTTGCAAGGGCGATCATTGATATGATGCCTGGAATGGCTCTGGGCAATACTGCAATCAAAATCATTATGACGTTTGCCAGCCTTGGATTATCGTTATAGTAACGGTAGCTGACAGATTCGCAGACACTATGCCACCAATCGCCGTTTCCATTGAGTATCATATCGCGGAATGGCATCATATAGCCGAGGTCGTCGCTGAGAGGCGGCATTGCTATAAAACCAATCCCGGCCAGAAATGCAGTGATGGCCGGCAATATCATCCAACTATATTGTCGCAGAATTCGGTTCATTACGATAATTTGACAGATTGTGACAAAATTACAAAATAATTAAAGACAAACCAAAAGTACATAAGCCACAATATCCCGAAAGAGTTATTGTGGCTTATGTGTCTGCGGGGCGGTTACGTCACTCGCGTACGTAGGGGAGGATGATATCGCGCCATATGAGGTAGCCGGGGGCAAGCAAATGCAGCCCGTCGTTTGTGAGGTCGGCACGTAGATTGCCGTCGGCATCGCAGAAGGCGGGATGCAGGTTGATCCATGTGGCGCCTTTGGCTTTGACCATCGGCTCGATGAGACTATTGATCCGGCGTATGGTATCTTCTTTACCTGCCATGAGTCTGTAGCGGCCAAAACTATTGTTGACGGGCAGCATCGACTGTACGTACAGTCGTGTGTCAGGGGTTGCCTCGCGTATATAGTCGACGAGCTCGCCTATGGCGGTGGCTATCGAGTCGGCAGAGAGATCATGACTGACATCGTTAGCTCCGGCCAACAGGAAAATCTTGGCGGGCTTGCCGGCGACCACCGAGCCTATGCGCTCGCGGATACCTTCGACGATGTCGCCGTTGATGCCGCGGTTGACAACATTGGGCATGCCGAGCAACTCGTGCCATTCGCAGCCGTGAGTAAGGCTATTGCCGAGAAAAACGATGGTTGTCGAGTCGACGCCGAGTGCATCGAAGAGCGATGCCCGCTGGTAGTAGAGTTCGCCGTATTTTGGCTTGTCGGGCACGTTTTCGGCAGATATGCTTGTCATGGCTGTGGCGAGCATTGCGATGACGATAAGGAAGTGGCGCAGCATATCAGTTTTCTTTGAGCGTTTCGCCCTCGCGATAAGCGTCAACGGCTGCTTTGACCGATCCGTGCATGAGCAGTTGACGTTTGGCCTCATCGTATGGCAGGCCGAGTTCGTCGATGACCATGCGTGTGCCACGGTCGACGAGCTTGGCATTGGTGAGTTGCATATTGACCATTTTGTTGCCTTTCACGCGTCCCATCTGTATCATTACCGAGGTGGTGATCATGTTGCAGATCATCTTCTGGCCGGTGCCTGATTTCATGCGCGACGATCCTGTGACATACTCGGGACCTACCACCATCTCTATAGCGATGTCAGCAGCCTCGCTGACAGGGGCGTCGGGGTTTGAGGTTATGGCAGCAGTGAGTATGCCATGCTCGCGGCAGTCATTCAGCGCGCCTATCACGTAGGGGGTAGTGCCTGATGCGGCGATGCCTATGACCGTGTCTTTGTCATTGATATTGAATTTCTGCAGGTCTTTCCATCCTTGATGTTCGTCGTCCTCGGCGTTCTCGACGGCATTGCGGAGTGCGGTGTCTCCACCGGCTATCAAACCGATGACCCATGATGGATCCATGCCGAATGTGGGTGGAATCTCAGATGCGTCGAGCACGCCGAGTCGTCCCGATGTTCCGGCACCGATATAGAATATGCGTCCGCCACGTTTCATGCGTCCGACAATACGTGTGACGAGTTGTTCGATCTGAGGCAGGGCCTTCTCGACGGCGAAAGCCACCTTTTTGTCTTCGTTGTTTATATCGCGCAGGATCTCGCCTACCGATTTTTTCTCAAGGTCGCTGTATAGCGACGGTTGTTCGCTGATTTTTACAAATGCCATGATTTGCAGCAGGTTTATGTTATAAGGTTATGCAGTGTGAAATTTGATGAGACCCTGCATAGGGCTTTTGATGATAGTGCCGATGTGGCAATCGCACTGAGCGGCGGCTTCGGCAAGTACTTCGCGGAAGTAGTAGGCTATCGAACCGATGAAGTTTATGTCAAGGTCGCGGTAGCCGGGATATTGGGCGATGTTGCGTATAAAGAATGAACGGAACGAGTTGAGCACCAGCCGATGTATCTGAGGCTGATCGATATTCTCGAGCAGGAAGGGCGTCAGCGAGGCCATAAACCGGTTGGCCTGTGGCTCTTTGTAGACACGACGTATGATCGTGAGCCTGTCGAGGTCGTACTGCTTGAGAAATTTCTCGCTCAATGCCGGGGACAGCTGATTTTTGAGCACGTCGCCGAGCAACAGTTTGCCAAGCACGGCACCGGAACCTTCGTCACCGAGTATATATCCCAGCGGCGAGACGTTGTCGCGTATCTCCGAGCCGTCGTAATAGCACGAGTTCGATCCTGTGCCCATGATGCAGGCGATGCCGGGCCGGCGGCCGCATAGGGCACGGGCGGCGGCAAGCAGGTCGGTGTGTACCTCGACAGTAGCGGCAGAGGGAATGTTGGCTCTGATGGCCCGCTCGACATTGCCGCATACCTCGGGAGAGATGCAGCCAGCTCCGTAGAAATATACAGCCTCGGGCGTAAAGCCGGCCAGCTCGGGCATGAGTTCGTCGGCGAGGCGAGCCCGTATCTCTTCCTCGGTGAGCATCACGGCGTTGATGCCGGTTGTGAAGGTTTGTTTTACGACTTTACCGTCGTCGAGCAGACACCAGTCGATCTTGGTGCTGCCGCAATCTGCAATCAGTATCATATCTTGATGTATATTTTTTTCTTATATAGTATGTAGCCGACACACCAGTTGACGAGTACAAACAGCAGGGCAAAGATGAGTGACGCAAGAGTGGCGTCGTCGCAGCATATAGGCAATAGAATGCCCTCGTAGATCCATCCTTTGATTGAGATCATGCCTGACTCGACTCCGCTCCAGGGAATACGCACAGTGCCGATGATGATTGATAGAATTGCTCCGAGACAGTACATGAACAGGGGATTGATGCCGAATGCCTCGAAGAACCGACACCATCGGCGATAGCCCTTTATGTCGATAATCCAGATGAGCAGGCCGAGGAAACTCGCTGCAAGACCGCAGGTGGTGAGAACGAATGTCGGTGACCATATTTTTTTGTTGATCGGCAGACCGAATGACAGCAGAAATCCGCTGAACGTAAGGATTGTGCCGACGATAAACAGGCGGTTGATGCGCAGTGTGTTGTCTTTGGTCGAGGTAATCATCGAGCCGCAGACAAAGCCAATGAGCATGTGTGCGATCGACGGCAGGGTGCTGAGCAGACCCTCGGGGTCGAATTTGAGCCGTACGCCGCCTACAGTGTCGGCATACATGTGATCGGCACCGAGCACCCGGTGGTCGATAACCGATATGATGTTGTTGTCGGCAAATTCGAATCCGTTGCCCGACAACAGCAATACGGTGTAGACGACAAGCAGCAGGGCGATGAACCACGGCAGTGACCTGTGGTTGATCCATAGCGCCACGAGCGAGCCTACGCCATAGCAGATCGCCAGACGTGGCATGACACCGAGAATGCGTATGTGATCGAAGTTGAGCACTGCCTCCCAGAACGTCTTCTCGTTGAGGATGCCCCGCAGGAAGAGTCCGAACCATGCTATGAACATGCCTATTAGAAATATTACGACCGTGCGGCGCAGTATTTTGCAATAGGTGGGCCACGAGCCGCTGAAGTTGTATTTGCGCAGCGAGAAGTAGGTAGAGATACCCATTATGAACATAAAGAACGGGAAGACCAGGTCGGTGGGTGTCAGCCCGTTCCATTCGGCATGTTCGAGCGGAGCGTAGATGTGCCCCCACGATCCTGGGTTGTTTACCAGGATCATGCCTGCGATGGTGATGCCCCGCAGGATATCGAGGGCAAGCAGTCTTGATGTTTTTGCTTTTTCAGCCATGTGCGTGATGTGACGATTGGTTTGAGTTGGATCAGGCCGGCGAGGTGCATTCGTCGACGAGATAGACGATCGATTTGTATGAAATGCCACTGTTGTGTGTGAGGCCGATCTCGCATGTGCGCGAGTTTGAGTATCCGGCTTTTACACCTGCCTTGTCGAGCGCCGGACGCAGCTTGCGCAGCGCCCATCGGTTCAATTCGGGAAGGTTAAAGCCCTTGTCGCCGGCAAATCCGCAGCATCCGACCTCGGCCGGTACGGTCACTGAGGTCGAGCAGCGCCCGGCAAGAGCTACGATTGTATCGCCCAGGCCCATGCGACGCGTCGAGCAGGTGATGTGTACGGCCACAGGGGTATCGGTGGGGGTAAAACGCAAATGTGGCACAAGGAAGCGCTCGATAAACTCTGCCGGTTCGTAAAGCTGCATCGACTTGATGTGGTCGCGCATGCGGTGCAGACAGGGACTCTGATCGCACAGCACGGGGTATCGTCCATTGTCAGATGCCTTTATCAGTGCTTGCTCGAGTTTCGCAGTCATGTTGTCGGCGATGTCGGGCATGCCTTTGCTCTCCCATATCATACCGCAGCACAGTGCATCAAGTCCATCGGGAAAAATGACTTCGTAACCGGCCTTGTGGCACAGGTTGACCATAGTGTCGACCAGTGGGGCGATCTCTTTGCCTTTCTCGCGTGTGACGCCCATGGCACGGTTGATACACGAGGGGAAATAGACCACTTTTCGTTCAGACGGCTGTTGCGGTGTCTTGACAGTCTTGTCGGGCGAGTAGGGTGCCGGCAGAGATTCTGTCCACAGTGGCAGGCCGACGGCATGCATGCCGCGGCCGATAGTGTCGACTGCTTTGTCGCCCAATATGCGGTGAGCCAGATCGGCGGCACCAAGGGCGATACGCAGGCCTTTTGATATACCCGTGAGATGGCGGGCGGCAAACAATCCTGACTTGTATCCGAGTGATCCCTCGGGGATGGCCTCGCGGCGTAAGATGTGGATTAGATCGCCGGTGTTTATGCCCATCGGACAGGATGTGCTGCACAGTCCGTCTCCTGCGCATGAGTCTATGCCGGGATGTTTGAACTGGGCTGAAAGTTTGTCGGCCATCGCCGCATCGTCGGCATTGCCTGTCGAGCGCAGACGCGATATCTCGCGTGTGACAACGACTCTCTGCCGGGCAGAGAGTGTGAATCCGCAGCTGACACAGTTGACCTCGCAGAATCCACACTCGATGCATTTGTCGACAACCGGATAGGTGGGTGCGAGGGGCTTGAGATCCTTGATGAAACACTCGGGATCGTCGTTGAAGATCACTCCCTGATTCAGAATGCCGTCGGGATCGAATGCGTCTTTGATGCGGCGCATGATATTCCATGCCTTGTCGCCCCACTCGCGTCGCACAAACGGTGCCATGTTGCGTCCAACGCCGTGCTCGGCCTTGAGCGAGCCGTCGTATCGGTCGACGACCAGATGCTCGATGGCCTGCATCATATTGCGATAGCGGTCGATATCGGCCTTGGTGTCGAAAGACTGCGAGATGACAAAGTGATAGTTGCCCTCGAGAGCGTGGCCGTAGATGCATGCGTCAGGGTAGCCTGAGTCGTTGAGCAGTTTGACAAGCTCGACTGTTGCCGTGGGGAGGTCTTCGATATAAAAAGCGATGTCTTCGATCAGTGCTGTCGTGCCCGAGGGGCGGGTGCCGCCGACTGCGGGGAATATGCCCGATCGCAGTCCCCACCAGTGGCCGGTCTCGGCCGGGTCGGTAGAGAAGTGCGCCGGTTTGTAAAGCCTGAACTGATTGATGACGGCCATTATTGCGTCGATCTTGTCGTTTAGCTCGGCGGCGGTGTCGGCCTTGGTGTCAAGCAGTAGCGCTGTCAGTCCGGTGCCGGTGGTGTCGTGTACGGCCTCGAGTGATTTGCGGTCAAGCATCTCGCAACTGTAGACCGGTGCACCCTTTTTGAGAGCCACCACGCACCGGCATGCCTCGGCCATATCGTCGAAATAGAGCATCGCCGACGCCGTGTAGGGATAGAGGTGCGATGTCTCAAGTGTGGCCCGGCTGAGGAATCCGAGTGTGCCCTCGCTGCCCACCATGCAGTGGGCGATTATGTCAAAGGGATCGTCGTAGGTGACAAATGGCAACAGGTTGAGACCTGTGACGTTTTTGATCGAGTATTTATGGCGTATACGCCGTGTGAGCTCACGGTCGGCTCTGATGAGATCGCGGATGTCACAGATCTCGGTGAGCATGCGTGGATGGGTCTTGGCGAAGGCTGCGCGCGACTCGGCATCGGCGGTATCGAGCACGGTGCCGTCGGCGAGTACGATGCGCATGGTGCGCAGTATCTTGTCACTGTTGGCGTGAGTGCCGCAGTTCATGCCTGAGGCATTGTTGATGATTATGCCTCCGACCATGGCCGACCGTTTAGACGCCGGGTCGGGCGCAAAGATTCGTCCGAATGGTGCGAGAATCTCGTTGACCCTTGCGCCGACGATGCCAGGCTCAAGGGTTATGGCAGATGCATCGCCGGAGATCTCATAGTACTCCCAGCCCTTACCGGCGACGATCAGCACTGAGTCTGTGATCGACTGGCCCGACAGACTTGTGCCGGCGGCACGGAATGTCACAGGTACGAAATTGGCTGTGGCTGCCTTGAGCAGCCGCGAGATCTCGTTCTCGTCGGCCGCACGCACCACAATGCGCGGGATCTTGCGGTAGAAACTTGCATCGGTGCCCCATGCCAGCCGCCGCAGCTCGTCGGTGTAGATGCGGTCGGCGGGGATAAAGGCGCGTATGTCCTTGAGAAATTCGTCGTGTCGGGGTGAGGGAGCGGTCATAGTTTATTCGTATATATAATATTTGGACGATGCGGCGCGGAAAGGCTCGACGTCTTTGTTCCAGTAGTCGATAATGTCGTCTACACGGTGGTTGCGAGAGAACCGGCGGCGTATCTCTTTGCTGCCGGTGACCTTGTCAAACATATTGAAGCGGGCTTTGTCGGCTGTCTCGAAAGCCTTATGGTCAGGATACATGTCGGCCAGCTCCTGCATCACATAGAACTGGGTGAGTGACAGCGGAGCCTTGTGGCGATCGGTGACATATACCTCGACACCCTGCAGGTTCTCGCCTTTGCCGAAACCGTAGAAAGGTTTGATATGTATGGGGCGGAACATCAGGCCGGGCAACTTGAGCGAGTTGAGACGACGGGCCAGCTCGTCGGCATTGACCCACGAGGCACAAAACAGCTTGAATGGCTCGGTATAACCGACGCCAATGTTCATGTAATTGATCTCGCCCATGATACCCGACAGGGGGTAAAGCGCGGCGGTCTCCGGAGTAGGGATATGCGGCGAGGGGAGCACCCAGGGCATCCCGGTCTCGCGGAAATCCATGTCGCGTGTCCAACCCTGCATTGGTATAACGGTCAGATCGACCTTAAGGTTGTCGCCTATGAGGCCCTCGCCGTTGAGATACTGTGCGAGCTCGCCGGGAGTGAGTCCGTATATGTAGGGGATGGGAAACTGGCTGACAAACGAGTAGCACGAGTCTTCGACCACGTTGCCCTCGATCTTGTTGCCGCCTACGGGGTTCGGCCGGTCGAGCACCATGAACTGCTTGCCGAGCTCGGCGCAGGCTTCCATGGCCAGACCCATAGTAGAGATGAACGTGAACGACCGGCAGCCTATGTCCTGAATGTCATATATGAGCACGTCCACGTCTTTGAGCATCTCGGGGGTGGGCTTGCGGCTTTTGCCGTATATAGAGTAGACGGTGACGCCTGTGGCCGGATCGACAAAATTGTCGACGTGGTCGCCGGCATGCACATCGCCGCGCACACCATGCTCTGGTGCATATAAGCCGGTGAGTGTGACTCCCGGTGCCTCGTGCAGAATGTCGATGGTCGACCGCAGTGAGTTGTCGACGCCTGTCGGATTGGTGATGAGTCCGACACGTTTGCCTTGCAGAGGTGCGAAATCCATGTCGCGCAGCACCTCGATGCCGGGTTTTACCTGTGCTGAGGCCACTGTGACGGCCAGAGCCGCGAGAGCCGATAATATAGTTTTTTTCATGAGTTGTCAGTCTTTTTTAGATTCGGTTTTCCGGCCGAAATTGGGATCGATCTTGAGGAAAGCGCATACGCCGATGGTGGCTGCGCAGCATATCATCGTCCAGATGAAGAAGTGGCGATAGCCGATAGTCTCCTGCAGCCATCCTGCGGCCATGCCCGGGAGCATCATGCCTAACGCCATGAATCCTGTGCAGATGGCATAATGGGCGGTCTTGTGACGACCCTCGGAGAAGTATATGAGATAGAGCATATAAGCCGTGAAGCCGAATCCATAGCCGAACTGTTCGATGAAAACGCATATGTTGACCACGAGCAGCGAGTGGTCAGATGCATAGCTCAGATAGACGAATGTCAGGCAGGTGAGCGACATGCTCCATGCCATAGGCCAGAGCCATTTCTTGAGACCTCCCTTTGCGGCCGCGATACCGCCGATGATACCGCCGATTGTAAGGCCGATGATGCCTACGGTGCCATAGACGATGCCCACCTGGCCCGTTGTCAGGCCAAGACCGCCCTTGTCGATCGGGTCGAGCAGGAACGGGTTGATGAGTTTGACGAGCTGGGCCTCGGGCAGTCGGTAGAGGAGCATGAAAGCTATGGCCACCCATACCTGAGGTTTCTGGAAGAATGTCTTGAATGTGTCAAAGAACTCGCGCATGATGTTGCCTGCCGACGAGCGGTCGTTGCCGCTGTCAGATGCAGGACGGGGCAGCGCCCAGCTGTGGTAGACGGCCACGATAAAGAAGAATGCCGACAGCACGGCAAACACTACCAGCCATGCCATGGGGATATTGCCCGATGCACCCTCGAACGAGGCCGATGCAGGCGCGGTGAGCTTGTGGTCGATTTCATAATACAGCCAGGCTGTCTTGTCCCAGTTGGCCTCGGTGAACACAAATCGTGTCGACAATGCGTTTTGCTCGAGCTTGATGCTCTGATCGCCTGCCTTGTGGGTGACGTTGAGCACGATTTCCTCGCCGGGGGCAGGTCGGCGATTGAGCCGCAGTCCTACGATGGCGATGTTGTTGTCGCGTTCGTTGTACGGTTCACGCTGCTCGCCGAATGTCTCGCGGACCCAGGCTGTAAACGAGCCCTCGCCGTTTTTTGAGGCAGGCGTCGCGTCGACAGATGCGGACTTGGCTGAGGCGGGTACCTCGGCGGCTACAAAACCGTTGCGCTCGTTGCAGTGCTTGACTGAATCGCGCATCATGGCGGCATAGGCTTTGAACGGCATCACCGAGTCGCGGCCATTGACCGATACGCTTACCTCGCGCGGAGCGACAGTGGCGACACGTGTCTGTGCCGCAGGGGTGAAAAACTGCATCTCTCCCTGCAGATCGGCCTCGGCAGAATATATGGCCGTCATGTCGGGCGCCGACCATTCGACGGCCGGATCGGCATCGACGCTTACGCGCAGCGGCTCGAGACCCGAGTTGGTCTCTATCAGGCCTGCGATGATGACCAGCAGGCCCTGGCCGGCTACGGTGGCAACTCGGTAGAATGTCGAGCGCACGCCCACGTAGAGCGATTGTTCGTGCTCGCTCAGTGCGAGCATATAGAATCCGTCGGCGGCTATATCGTGCGTGGCCGACGTAAAGCCCACGATCCAGAATATGGCCAGCGTGAGCTGGAAGAAGAACGGTGTGGGTATGGTGAAGGCTATGCCGGCCAGTGCGAATGCTATGATCCACTGCATGGTCAGCGTCCACCACCGTTTAGTGCGGATGATGTCGACAAACGGGCTCCAGAAGGGTTTGATGACCCAGGGCAGATAGAGCCATCCGGTGTATAGGGCGATGTCGGTGTTTGAGATACCCAGGCGCTTGTACATGATGACCGAAATGGTCATCACGGCCACGTAAGGCAGGCCCTGCGCGAAGTAAAGCGTAGGTATCCAGGCCCAGGGATTGCGTTTGGTCGTTTTGCTCATGGTATGATAATTGTTATTCGTAAAGACGTGTGATGTCGGCGTCGACAAAGTAATGGGCAAGAATCGAGCGATAGTCATATCCACGGGCGCCCATGACGGCGGCGCCTATCTGGCACAGACCTACGCCGTGGCCCCATCCGGCGCCGCGCAGAGTGAATGTCCCGGGCAGGCCGGTGACGGGATCGGCATCGCCTGTCTCGACGATAAAAGCCGAACTGTAGAGATGGCTCGGAGACAGCGTGCGGCGTATCTCGAGCTCCTTGCCGATAATCATCGTGCGGTGTGTGCCTACAATGCGCAGACGCACGAGCCTGCCCGATGTGCCGCGCTCGACGGGCTCGAGCGCACGTATGGCGCCGAAGTCGATGCCCGATCGCTCGGCAACGAGAGCAGCCAGCTGATCCTGGGTATATGTGACTGTCCAGCGATAGAAGTCGGTGGTCTCCTGATCATAGTTGTTGAGCACCTGGCTTAGAATACTCTTGTCGGCCGTGTTGCAGAATGCATCGGGACGTGATGTGATCCACTGCGATGCCCGGTCCTCGACATGCAGATCGGGGAAGTCGGTCTCGTCGGTGCTGTCGCGGCGCGCCGAGAGATAGTGCAGATGACGCGGTTCCCAGCAGTTTTCAAACTCCTCGAAGACACCGCCGCAGCATTTTGAGAAACGTGCGTCGCACAATTCACCGTCGTAGGCGAGAACCTCGCCGCGGGTAGCCTCGACCGCTTCGTTGACCGCTTGTGTGGTCTGGCGTGTGAGGCCCTGATAGCGCTGGCAATGGTCGTCGGCACATACATGGAAATCGGTGTGGTCCTCGCGGTCATACCAACGTATGAGTTGGTCATCGGTGCGTGTGCATGCCGAGTATTTCTCACCATGATCGGCGATTCGTCTCTGTTTGTCGATCTGTGCGAGCAGCCAGCTGCGCGATATGACGGCATGAGCCTTGAGCAGCGCCGGCGAAGCCGTAGCACTCATTTCTGATGATATGACGCTCTTGAGATAATCCTCGACGTGGACTATGTTGATGGCTGTGATGCCGCCGTTGGGGGCCGGACGCAGCTCAAGACTGCCGGCAAATGTCTGGTCTTCGCGTCGCTGCCAGTGAAAGCCGACGCCTATCACTACATCGTGCAGCGTAAAAGTGGCGTTGCTGTCAAGGCTCTCGAATGTGGGGAGACTGTCGATGACCACGTGACCGTCGGGCGATATGACAGCGATGCGACCGTCGTCGGCGATGCGTGCGAGGCACGAACCGCTCAGTCTGACCGGCCCGAGCCGGTAAGCGCCGTTGAGATCAAATCGCAGTTCTGCGACAGTGAGTATGCCGACACGTACGCTCGGTTCGGATTGAAATTTATTCAACATCTGATGCAATACGGTTTATCTCGTCTGCGTTGAGGCATAGCTCGTCAAAGACGCGTATGACTGTTTCGGCGTCGAGCGCGTCGAAATCTTTTTCAAGAGGCGTGATGAATACGCCGCCCATGTCGACCGATGCGGGACTGAGCAGCATGGTGCCTTCGCCCTCGGTACCGTAAAAACTGGGCCGATGGCGTTTGCGCGGAATTACGACGAGTCGCACTCCGGCCGCGGTGGCGTAGCACAGCAGATTCATCATGGGCTCGCGTTCGCCCTCGGGCACCGGCATGGCACGGTAGAGCCGGTCGAATAGCCGTTGTGCGGCCTCGGGGCTGTAGGCATCGATTACAAAGACACGCAACGGCAGCGAGTCGGCCAATGCGAGCACCGATTCACCGTCGGTGGCTATGGTCTTGAGTTCGCAGTCTTCGAGAGCCGGGGCAAGAGTGAGAAAGTCGCTGTTGCCGGCCTGAAAGTGCATGTGGTCGGGCGCTGATGCTCCGCAGCGCGGTCCGTTGTAGAATATGGTGTACTCGTTGAGGTCTGCGGCCAGACGGGCCATGTCGGCAATGCGGCCGGCGATGAGCTGGTCGGTATGAGACTTGTCGGGTATTGTCAAGTGACGCGGAAAGATCGGGAAGGGGTTGACCAGCACTGTATAGCGGCCGCCCCAGTCGATGCCCTGCTGCTCGGCGGGGCGGTTGGCCTCGCAGAGAAAGCATTTGCGCTCGCGTATTGTCTTTGCGTCGACTTTTGCGCCCGACGACACGATGCGCGCCGGATTGAACTGGACCTTTACCGTCCAGCCGGGCAACTCGACGTTCTTGACCCTGACGCCGTCGAGTGCTTTGAAATTATCGGCCGCAAGAGGCCATGCGGCCTTTTGCGACTCGATAAAATCATTTATCTGCTGAGATGAGAGTCTGTTGCTCATGCCTGTTTGTTGAGTGCCTGGCGGGCTTTGAGCTCCCAGGTGCGTATGCGGTCTTTGTAGAGGTTGTTGGCGTTGGTCTTGACGATGTCGAGAGCGTGGTCTGAGTTGTCTTCCCAGCGGCGGCAGAGATATACGACGTCGTAGACGCGGCCAATCTGGTTGTGGCGCGAGAAGGCCAGTCCGAGGGCATAGTCTTCGCCATACGATGTGTTGGGCACACCGATCTGGCGCAACATGGGTGTGTAGAATGCTCGTGGCGCGCCCAGACCGTTGATGCGCAAGGCGTTGTTGCGACCGTTCTCGGGAGTCCATTCGCGATGGTCGATGACGCCCGGCGGAATCATATTCATGTCGATGTCGGTGAGCATGTATGTGCCCACTACCATGCCGCAGTTCTGCTCGTAGAACGCTGCGACCATTTTGGCGAGTGTGTTCTCGTCGGCATAGACGTCATCAGAGTCGAGCTGTACGGCAAATTTGCCGCATGACGGATGATTGGCTCCGAGATTCCAGCAACCGCCGATGCCGAGGTCGTCGCGCTCGGGTATGATGTGGATGACACGGGGATCATCGGCGAATTCCCGAATGGCCTCGGTAGTACCGTCGGTCGACCCGTTGTCGATGATAATGAGGTTGAAGGGAAAATCGGTCTTTTGCGACAGTACGCTGCGGATGGCATCACGTATGGTGCGCACACGGTTGCGCACGGGGATGATGACAGATGCCTCATACTCGAAGTCGCCGCGATCAAACGATATTTTGTCGAATACGGGCTCGAGGTACGCTCCGACGGCTTTGAGGTGGGCGGTGCAAGCCTGTTCCATCTCGATCTGCACGCCACGGTTCTTGGGGTCGACGTAGCTGAATATCGCCTCGCCCGACTCGTTGCGCGGCGCAGCGATGACTGTATAGAGATATTCGTTGATATGCACTATGGGCGCTATACGGCCGAGACGCAGACGCAGGTCGTAGAGACCGGCGGCTTTGTAGTCGACGTCGATACCGGCTGCGGCACGGCGAAAGTCGACGGTGTCGAAGAGCATTACGGCGCCGAAGTCGAAGTCGTCGCGCAATGCGCCTTCCTGCCAGTCGATCACGGGCATATTCGAGCGCTTGCCGTCGACGACGAGATATGAGTCGGCATAGACCATTCCGGCGCCCGAGTCGGTGGCGATACGCGTCATGCGCTCGAGTGCGAGATAGCCAGGCACGAGTATATCCTGACGGTTGAAGAGCAGGATGTAATCGCCCGTAGCAGCCTCGGCGATGCGTTTGACAGTGGCCGATGATGCCGGAGAGTCGATATTGATTACTGCGCATCCGGCCGGAACGGCAGCCTCGGGATCAGTGGCGAGGATAGTGATTTTGTCGACGATGTCGGTCGAGCGCAGAGCCTCGACTGTGGCGGCCATGCTCTCGGCAGAGGCCTGTGCGATAAAACAGCTGACAGTTTTTTTCATGTGCTATTCGGGGGGTAGTATAGGGGATTTTGTTATTTGCTGAAGAAATCGAGTATCTGACGCATGAGATTGGCGCGCGAAGACGTGCCCTCGATTGTCTCGAAGGGGAAGCCCAGTATGACTGTGCGATAGCCGCCCATGTCTGATGCGGTGCCGGCGACGAGATTGTTCTCGTCATATCGCATGATGGTGCAGCCCTTGGTCTTGTCAGAGGCATAGAACGAATCGGGCGACTCTACGGCATATATGTCTGCGTTGAGCTCGTGCGAGAAGTCGAATCGGCCTCCGGTAAACTGTTTGAAGCGGCATGGTACCTCATATGCCATGCCCTCGGTCGAGGCCTGACCTACGCGCCAGTGATAACCGAGCACCTCGGTGGCAAATTTCTGGTCGGCCTCGGCAACGGCGGCCGACGAGTGAGGATTGTCCCAGAGGTCTGTAGCTACATACGAGCCGGTGACAAAAACGCTTGTGCCGGCGGCAGTGGCGGCAGTGAGTTTGCGCTGCAACTCGCCGGGGAATGTCTTGTAGCGGGTGCCATAGACGCCACGGCCCTGCTTGATCTCTTTCTGTTTGCCCAATATGAGGTCGACAATACGTGGCTGGCCCTCGACCGCCGATGCGGCATAGGCGCCGACCGATGACGAGATAAACGAGTGTCCTGCGTCGACAATCGCGCGGCCGTGGGTATATACATAGTCGAATGTGTTGCCGGCGATCACCTTGTCCTCGTAGTTTGAACGCGATGCGCCGAAACCGGCAGCGTCGTCGTCCATCCATGGAATGTCGCGGCGATACTCAAATTGTGAGCCGATGAAGGCAATCTCGCTGACATAGGGCACGCCATGATCGCGCACGTCGTAGAATCCGGCTATGTCGCCTGCCTCAAACCAGTCGGGAGCGCTGACGCGGGTAAATCCGTTGACCACCATCACAGGCTCTGAACCGTTGGCGAGGTCGCAGAGAGCGAGCACTTCTGAGGGGAAGCTTACGCCACCCTCGTTGGCAGCGATGATGCGGTATGAGTGGATATCGGTGTCAGATACGGTGACGGTGTATTCAGGTTCGGTGACTTCGGCAAGTTTTGTGAAGCCGAGATCATCGGCCCGGCGATGCTCTATTATATAATATGTGGGCATGGCAGTCGACTCGAGCGAGTCGGGTGTCGCATCCCATGTGAGCCTATAAGTGCGGGCTGCCTTGTCGGCAGCGATGGCGAAGTTGTGCACGGGCAGGGGTTGCACCACATATTCGCGGCCATCGCGGTGTGCAAGGAATTTGAGCATGCCTTTGTAGACTGCGCGCGAAACCGTGAAGCGGAAGTTGGGGTCGAGACCATATTTCATGTCGGCAAAATTCTGGTGCGACAGCAGTTCGAGCAGCATGGCGGGTACTTCAGGCACGCGGGCCTCGAAATATGATTTGTCCCACATGCCGCGACGGGTCCAGCGTGGCTCGAAACCGGCACACACATCGTTGACGATGTCGGTCATGATCAGGTCGGTGAGATCGCGCGACATCATGCGCGACGAGCCGTTGCCGAGTGTGTCGCCAACGGTGCTGTAAATGCCGAGTGTGCCGACGATCGAATCGTTGCGGAATGTGCCTGCATCGCTGTGGAATGCAAAGCTGAGGTCGACAGGTACGCCGAGGCCTTCGCGTCCGGGCATTTGCGGGGATCCGCCGGCAAGCCAGTTGACCCACAGGCCACGCGAACGGTAGTCGTCGTTGTAGTCGTTGACATTGTCAGACGGGGTGTAGACACTGTCAGGTGCTCCGGCCCATTGCAGCCAGTAGCGGGCACCTTCGACCCAGCGGGGATATCCGCTGAGCGTGTACTGATAGTCGATCGAGTCGAGCGGCTCTTTGACGATGCGTGCCACATTGCCCATGCCGCCGCCGATTTTGACGGCGTCGGCTGTGACGACTGTGCCCGGAGTAGCACTGAGGTCGCTCAACTGCACTACGGGCACGTTATTGCCGGCCTTGAGCGGGAAGTGGCCGAGATATATCCATGTGCCGCCGCCCATGCGCTGGTTGATCGTGAAGTGGCGCAGACCGTTGGCCGTATTGACCGTGTAGTGTGCGTCGGGAGCGCTGTTGGGCTCGCTGACATAGCTGACATAAACGGCGTAATTGCCGTCGGCGGGTATATCGGCCGTCCACAGCGCGTACGACTCATCCTTGCGGTCGGTCGTGGTGGTGTGGCGGCGTGCCTTGCCCTGACGGAAGGGATTCTGACTGTTGACGAGACTTGCGCCGTCCCATGCAAAGCCGGGTGTCGATGCGTCATCCCATTTGGCGTCACGCGAGAATTCGATGAAACCCGGTGTGGCCGCGTTGTCGGCATCTATAATTATCTCGGTGCGGTTGGTATCGCGTTCTCGGGGACTCATGACGTATGCGCCGGCATTCTCGAGCATGGGCATGAGATAGGGCATGACATAGCTTTGCGTATATAAGTCCTCGACGGTCTGGAATATGCGAGCGCGCTGCCACTCCCATCGGTTGAGTTTTGGCTCGAAGTACCATCCGTGGCTCTGCCACAGTGCTATGTTTGCACCGTCGAGACCTTTTGGGGCCGCAGGTGCATCCTCGCGGACGACAAATGGCAGGGGCGAGGGCGTCAGGACGGTTTTCTTGTCGGCAAAAAGGGCGAGTTCGTCGAGGGTGTGGCCGTCAGCGATGATACGCACTTTGTAGGTCTGCGGCAACCTGAGTGCCTTGAGTATGTCGGTTTTGAGCGACGCAAGTGTCTCGGCTGTCAGGGGAAGATATGATGTGGCGGTATTGCACTTGACGGTGACGGTACGTCTGTTGCGGTCGACGGTGACTTTGTCGACTTTCATAGATCCGTATCCGGTAGATCCGGGCCTGTAGCTGTTGATGGCATTGAGCACCTTTGTCTCGCGGGATGTAACTGATGTGTTTTGTGCGTCGGCGAGACACGGCGCAAGCAGCAATGTAAGGCTTAAAGCGAGTTTACAGATATTCATGTGGCAAGATTCAAGGATACGGAAGTGTGAGCCGCCCTTTAACCACAAAGTTAAAATAAACTTTTCGTACGCTCTCTACATTATATTAAGAAAAATTACTAAAATAAGAAATTTTAAGAATTGGTAACATATATTTTATGTTTTGTGGCATGTCATTCGAGCCATGACGGCATGACCGAGTCGGGTTGCTCGGTCTCGGTCGCAGGCTCGACGTGCTTTATCTCGGGCCGGTCGGCCTCTGTCGCAGTAGAGGCGGGGATAAACGGCATCAATGGCGATGCGACGCCGAGTACGGGAGCCGATGCCGCCGGTCGTACAGCCGGTGTGAGTGCCGGTGCCAGATCTGCGAGATTGATCGTCGGGACATCTTGTGGCGGCATATCGTCAGGAGCCGGGGTGCCTTTCGGAGGACTTTTCCGGCGGGCGGCATATGTGATCGCTTCGACACGTCCTCCGCAGTAGTAGCGGTCGCGCCAGTATCCGTCGGTGATGCTACTCTCGGTGACGCCGCGCGACGATGATGCATGTATCATGCGTCCGGCACCGATGTAGAGGCCTACGTGATTTATGCGGTCGCCTCCCGGTTTATTGACAAAAAAGACAAGGTCGCCGGGTTGTATGTCACGACGGTCGACGCGCAGACAATATCTGCTTTGCGACCGGCTGTCGCGCGGCAGCCTGATATCGGCCACATGCTCGAATACGTTGCATGTCAGCCCCGAGCAGTCGATGCCTTTGCGATCGTTGCCGCCATAGCGATATGGGGTGCCGAGCCAGCGGCGTGCGCATTCGATCAGCGAGCCGGCAATGTCGCGGTCGACACTCTCGCGGGTCGATCCGGTGACGACAGTCTGTCCGTGCGAGCCACGCATGGTCTTGCGCGACGAGTGGCACGATCCCATTACGAGGACCGACATCAATGCTACGGCAATCAACAGCAGACGACTTTTCATATGACAAATATACAAACAATAACATCATCAGCTATAATCGCATGGCTATTTTTAACCATTTTAATACTATATCTTGCCGTAAGTGCGAAAAATATATTATCTTCGCACAGGAAATATCTACTTACCAAACATAACATCTACATGAAACTAAAACACTTGTTGCTCGTCTCAGCTGCCATCATGCCGGCATTGCATCTGTCGGCCCAGGCCAAGACTGAAGACGAGGTTATCCTCCACGCATGGTCGTGGTCGCTTGATACCATCGCAGATAACATGAAAGACATCGCTGCCGCAGGCTATGACTACGTGCAGACATCACCCGTGCAGGCATGCTTTGTGGGCGATGGCGGCGGCATGGCGCTCTTCAGCGAGCCCGGCGACTCTGTGCAGGGCAAATGGTATTATTATTATCAGCCGACCGACTGGACTATCGGCAACTATATGCTCGGTACACGTGATGACTTCAAGGCCATGTGCGACAGCGCCTACAAATATGGCGTGAAGGTGATTGTCGATGTGTTGCCCAATCATACGGCAATCGACCATACCGCAGTGTTGCCCGGTCTTGACAATGCCGTCGGCGGCCACGACAAACTCTATCATGCCAACGGTTTCAACCCGATACGTGACTACAATGACCGCTATCAGTGCACTACAGGCGAGATGGGCGGCCTGCCTGACGTAAACACCGAGAATCCGGACTTTCAGTACTACTACATGCAGTATGTCAACGATCTGATCAATCTGGGTGCACGTGGCTTCCGTTACGATACAGCAAAGCATATCGGTCTGCCCTCAGACCCGCTCGATTCGCTGGCGGTACGCAATAACTTCTGGGATGTGGCTACCGGTCGCGAGGGTGTGAAGGGTCTGTCGCTGCTGATGCCCGACAGCCTGTTTATCTATGGTGAGGTGCTGCAGGACCGCAATGTCAAGGAAAATGAATATGCCGAGTATATGGATCTGACGGCAAGTGCCTACGGCCACTTGCTGCGCGATGCTCTGCGTGCGGGCAGCGCCTCAGAGGCTCTGATCACTGACTGGAATCATTCGGTGTCGCCCGATCGCCTGGTGACATGGGTCGAGAGCCACGACACGTATTGCAACGCACACGAATCGGCTGACATGACCGACGAGCAGATGCGCATGGGATGGGTGTTCCTGACCGCGCGTCAGCACGGACGCCCGCTCTTCTATAGCCGTCCTGCCGGCAGCACACGCGATAATTACTGGGGCAACAACCGCATCGGTGCCCGTGGCAATGATGAGTTCAAGCATCCCGAGGTAGTGGCTGCCAACAAATTCCGCGCTGCCATGCATGGTGAGGCCGAGGAGATCATGACCGCCAAGGAAGGCGCGGTAGTTGAGATATGCCGAGGCGAGGCCGGCGCCGCTCTGATCAATATGAGCAAGGATGCCCACAAGATCAAGATGGGTACCTCTCTGCCCGACGGAACCTATACAGATGCAGTCTCAAATGCCGAATTCAAAGTCAACAAGGGCGTCATTGAGGGTCGCCTGGCTCCGATGACTTCTTACATTCTCTATGCAGAATAGTCATTTTGTAAGTTAGATGGCGTGAAAAATCGTCATATAGCTATGTTATAAAACATATTGTTCGTCCACCATGTGAATTTAACACAAGTTAACATGGTGGACGAATTTTAAGCACATCGCCCAAGTTTTATATAAATTTCTTAAAAATTAGGGTACTCTTAGTAAAACATTAGCACCAATGCTTGTTTTTTGCTAAAAAACGAAATTTTAGGGCTGTGTCGGCTAACGATTCAAAATTTGGAAAAACCGAAAACATGCCTTACCTTTGTATCGGAAATGAAACGACAAGCATTTAGCTTTTTCATAGAAGAAGTTTAAAAGAAATCTGGAATAGACATATTAATCTAACATTAAGTACTATGTGTAAGTGAGTAAGAGCGGTCTGTGAAGATCGCTCTTATTGGTTGGTATGACGGGCATGTCATACATCTGTGGTGAAAGTCCATGTGGGGCGTAAAGAACAACCGCAGCTTGTGGAGCCGCGGTTGCCGTGTATATGTCGGTGTGACTTATGCGAAGAGTGGGGTAGGATATTGGCCGGCCTCGTGAAGCGCTGCGAGCTTGGCAACGACGTCGGGACGGTCGGCGCTGTAGGTCACACCAAACCAGCGTGAGTCAGTGTCGAGCACGCGGACGGTGGCCTCGCCGTTACGGATGAGTGTGTCAACGCACAGAGGAATGAAGAACTCTGACTTGGGTGTGTTGAGGTCTTTCTCGAGGAATTTGACAAACTCGCGAGCCGAGTAATCGAAGTAGTCGGGTGTGAAACCCCAGAAGTTCATCGATACGGGTGTCTTGGGATCGAGGGTCTGTATCTGGCCGTTCTCGTCGGTAAAGGTGATGTTGTGGTCTTTGTCGTAGCTGATGGCTGTGCGCTCGACTACAGATGTGAGCAGGCCGTTGTCGGTGCTGCATACGCCGCGTGCCACCGAACCGTTGTCGGTCATGGTGTTGCCTACGCGGAAGCCGACCATAGAATAGTCGCCTTTTTTGTCGCGGGGACGCTGGAGATCGGCTGCCATGACCTCAAACGCGTTTCGCCCGTAGAAGTCATCGGCATTTATGACGGCAAAGGGTTCGTTGATGGCGCCTGCGCCCATGAGCACGGCGTGGTTGGTGCCCCAGGGTTTTGCGCGGTCGGCGGGACAGGTGAATCCCTCGGGTAGCGCGTCGATGCTCTGGAATACAACCTCGACAGGGATGCGTCCCTCGTATTTCGACAGGATTTTATCGCGGAAGTCTTTCTCGAAATCTTTGCGTATAACGAATACTACTTTGCCGAAGCCGGCACGGATGGCGTCGAAGATAGAGTAATCCATGATGGTCTCGCCGTTCGGGCCCAGACCGTCGAGCTGTTTGAGACCGCCGTAACGGCTGCCCATGCCTGCTGCAAGTACGAATAATGTAGGTTTCATTGTCGGTCAAAACTTATTTGTTGTCAAATCTGAATTCGATTGTCTGACGGTACTCCTTTCCCGGTTCGAGTAGAGTCGAGGGGAAGTCGTGCCGGTTGGGGGCATCAGGGAAGGCCTGGCATTCGATGGCCACGCCGTCGTAGTCGTGGTAGGTCGCACCGTCTTTGCCGGCCGGACAGCCTTCGAGCCAGTTGCCTGTGTAGACTTGCACGCCGGGCTGTGTGGTGGCTACAGTGAGCCGTCGGCCTGAGTGTTCGTCGACGAGCACTGCTGCTTCGTTGAGAGAGCCGTTGCCGTCGATCACCCAGCAGTTGTCATAACCTTTGCCATAGCGTAATGCGGGAAAGTCGGCTTTGATGTCGCGGCCGATCTCGTGGGCGGTGGTGAAGTCCATGGGGGTACCCGCTACCGCTGCAGGCTCGCCGACAGGGATAAGGGTGTCGTCGGTGGGCAGATAGCGCGATGCGTTGAGTTGCAAGGTATGGCCGAGCACCGAGCCCGAGGCATGTCCGCCGAGGTTCCAGTAGGCGTGGTTGGTGAGATTGATCACGGTCTTGGCATCTGTTACGGCCTGCAGGTCGAGGCGCAGGGTGCAGTTGTCATCGAAGGTGTATGTGGCAGTGACATCGAGTCGGCCCGGATAACCCTCCTCGCCGTCGGCTGAGGTGTATCCGAGTGTTACCGAATCGGCTGTGGCGGAGATAAGGGTCCAAAGCCGGTTCTGAAATCCTGTAGGGCCGCCGTGCAGTGCGTTCGGCCCGTTGTTGATGGCGAGGGTGTACTCCTTGCCGTCGATCGAGAAGTGACCGCGGGCGATGCGGTTGGCATAGCGTCCGGGCACCTTGCCGGCACAAGGACCGTCGGCCATGTAGTCGGCAGGGTCGGCATAGCCGAGCACCACGTCGTCGAGGCGGCCGTGACGGTCGGGCACGCGCACTGCCACGATACCGGCTCCGAGAGTCGACAGTGTGGCTGATGCACCCGATGAGTTGGTGATGGTCAGCAGGGTGATGTCGCCGACCGATGTATTGAATGTCTCTTTTGTGATCATGACATGTGTCGTATGTGTTTCTCCCATGCCCATGCCGAGCGAAGGGTGTCGTCAAGCGAGCGTTCGGCTTTCCATCCGAGGACTTCGTTGGCGAGTGATGTGTCTGCCCATACGGCCGGTACGTCACCGGGGCGGCGTGCCACGATCTTGTAAGGGAGCTTGATGTCGTTTACAGCCTCGAATCGCGAGATGAGCTCGAGCACTGAGACGGGACGACCTGTGCCGACGTTGAATATTTCGTATTTCTCGGCCATTTTGCCGGCTGTCATGCGTCTGACAGCTGCTACATGGGCTTTGGCAAGATCGACCACGTCGATGTAGTCGCGCAGACATGTGCCGTCGGGGGTGTCATAGTCGTCGCCGAAGACGCTCAGGCACTCGCGGATGCCGGCAGCGGTCTGGGTGACGAATGGCAGCAGATTGTTGGGCACACCGCGGGGCAACTCGCCTATGAGAGCCGAGGGATGGGCGCCGATGGGGTTGAAGTAGCGCAGGGCTATGCCGTAGAGTCCTGCATAGGCACGGCAGCAGTCGTGCAGAATGTCTTCGGCGATCTGCTTTGTGTTGCCATATGGTGATGTGGCTGGCTGACGAGGTGTCTGCTCGGTGACGGGCAAAGTATCGGCCTCGCCGTAGACGGTGGCCGATGATGAGAAGAGTATGTTGGGGCGGTTGAAGTCGTGCATCATCTCGACGATGTTCATGAACGACACAAGATTGTTCTGATAGTATTTTAGAGGTTCGTCCATCGACTCGCCCACGGCCTTGTAGGCTGCAAAGTGGATAACCGTGTTGAACTGATGCCGCTCGAAGACTCCACGCAGGGCGTCTTTGTCGCATGTGTCGACGAGCTCGAATGCAACCTTTTGGCCGAGAATCCGCTCTACGCCGTCGATGGCGCCACGTTCGGAGTTTGACAGGTTGTCAATGATCACGACGTCGAATCCCGCCTCGACAAGAGCGACGGCTGTGTGCGAGCCGATATAGCCTGCACCGCCTGAAATAAGAACTGTCTCTTTATTCATTATAGTGTGTGATATGTGTAGTCGGTGTTATTCTACGCGACGGGCGCCATCGCTGATGACGACTTCGTAGATCTTGGGTTCGTGGCCATATCTGGCCGCGAATCTGTCGCGTGCAGTGGCCGTGAACTTGTCGAGGAGGTCGTTCTTTACCAGGTTGATGGTGCAGCCGCCAAAACCGCCGCCCATGATGCGCGAGCCGGTTACGCCACATTCCCTGGCGATCTCGTTGAGGTAGTCGAGCTCCTCACAGCTTACTTCGTAGTCGTGAGAGAGTCCGGCATGTGTGGCATACATGCAGCGGCCCACGGTGTCGTAGTCGCCGGCGTTGAGAGCGTCGCATACGTCGAGCACACGCTGTTTCTCCTCGATGACATATTTGGCGCGCAGGTAGTCTTCGGCGGTGATGTCGCTCTTGATAGCCTCGAGCATGTGCATCTCGGCATCGCGCAGGGTCTCGATGCCGAGACGTTTTGCCACTCGCTCGCAAGATGCGCGGCGCTTGTTGTAGGGCGAGTCGGCCAGCTCATGTTTCACGACAGAGTCGACCAGCACGAGGGTATAGCCCTCGGGGTTGAACGGGAAGTATTCGTATTCGCCCGAACGGCAGTCGAGACGCATGAGGTGACCTTTTTTGCCGAATACGCTGGCAAACTGATCCATGATGCCGCAGTTAACGCCACAGTAGTTGTGCTCGGTCGACTGGCCTATGCGTGCGAGCTCGAATTTATCGATGGTGTTGCCGTTGAACAGGTCGTTGAGTGCGAATGCGAAGCAAGACTCAAGAGCGGCCGATGAGCTGAGGCCTGCACCGAGTGGCACGTTGCCGGCGAATACGGCATCAAAGCCCTTGACGGTGCCTCCGCGTTTGATGATCTCGCGGCATACGCCGAAAATGTAGCGTGCCCACGACTGCGAGGGAGCATCGGCCTCGTTGAGCCCGAATTCCACATACTCGTCGATGTCGATAGAGAACACACGCACGGTGTCGGTGTCGTTGGGGCGGATTTCGGCCATGATCACTTTGTCGATGGCGCCGGGAAATACGAAGCCGCCGTTATAGTCGGTATGCTCGCCGATGAGATTGATGCGTCCGGCCGATGCGTAGATCGTGCCTTCGGCGCCGAAACGCTCGGCAAACACTTTGTTGATTATCTCTTTAAGTTCCATAATTTTTCAGGTTAGTCAGGTTAGGGTATAACGTTAATAAGCCAATAGATGTGTTTCGCCACAAAGTTACGAAAAACTTTGTGACGAAACAACATCACATAGCCGGATGTGCACGGCTGACGCATCTTAAATTTTTACAACGTCAAAACTTTTTAAGGCATAGAGC